>JBJKPT010000282.1:0-2930 GCA_046706045.1 Desulfobacterales bacterium | reverse complement strand
GGCGTGCATCGGTTCCCGCGACTTCGAATGATCGGGGACCGGCGTTTTCCCGGGAAACGCCGCCACCCGGTGACCCGCCGAAATACGCTTCGGGCGGATTTTGGCATAACCGCGTCCGGGCTTGGTTTGGTTGTTGACAGAAATCCTGGAGCCGCTTATAATTTTCGATACAACGTATTAAATTTCCTGCTAATTTTCGATGGTTTCCCCAGTACGGAAACACGGCGACGGGCAGGCGATGAGGAACGTTTCCGATATGCCCCTGATGAAGCGCGACGCTACTATCGGCGAAAGCCAACCGATTCGGCGCAGCGTTGAACTCGTGGAAAAAGCAGAATGGGTTAAAAACCGTGCGGCCATGCTATCGAATCTCAACCGCACGACACTCGTGGAAAAAATAAAACGGGATCGAATTTCACCACCGTGCATGGCCGCCGAAGCATAGCAGGGGCGGCCGATCCCTTGCGCGAAGCCGCCCACGGAAAGACACAAGACGGGGTCTCTGCAAATGAGTGCAAAAATTTTGGTTGCCGACGACGACGCCCAAATCCGTGAAATGCTGCAAAGCTTTCTCGGCAAATTCGACTACGAGGTCCACACCGCGGAAAACGCCGACCAGGCCATTGCCATGATGGGCGAGACGACCTACGACGTGGTGCTGACCGACAAAAACATGCCGGACCGCTCCGGCGAGATCGAAGGCGGCATGCGGGTGCTCCGGCACGCCAAGGAACACATGCCCCGGACCGAGGTGATCATGGTCACGGGCTACGCCACGATCGAGACGGCCATCGAGGCGATGAAGATCGGTGCCTTCGATTACATCATGAAACCGATCCCCTTCGACGTACTTCGGGAAAAAATCGATCGAATCCTCGAATACAAGGGATTTCTCAATGCCGAAAACAACATCAACGTGTTCAAGGCGTTGAACAATCAGGTCCTTGATTTGCTCAAGAACCAGGACGGCCTGCCCGAAGCGCAACTGCGCGACCTGTTGCGCGTCGTGGGGGGACGCATCGACAGCATATTCGGGCTCCAGCGCAACTACGAGGCCATCATCCAGGCCCAGGCCGAGGCCCTGGAGAAAATCGAAGGCTACGTGGAACTGCTTCAGGACGCCGTGCCCAAGGAAAGCCCCTATTCCGAGATCATCGCCAACATCCGTGAACAATCCCGAAGACGCGTCACCGGGTAGGCCGAAGCGTGTGGATGCCGTGGCAGGTGCCGGGAAAAGCGGCATCGCGTTCCAATGGCTCGTGAGTTGGTTATGGTGACAAATTGGTGGCGCCCGTAGACCCCCTGCGGCTGGAACCGATTCCGGCCGTCGAAAGGGCACGTCAAGCCTAACTCGTGTCCATCCCAGAACGGCCCTTTTACGCGATTTCTGCGTTGGGCGCCTCGATTGGAACCCTCGAAATAGCCGCGCTATTCCTCCGGTCCCAATCGTCCGCCCGCCTTGAACTCACGCAAAATTGCCGATCCTGAGATGAACACTAATAAAATACCCCGTACACGACTCTCAGGATGACGCCCGTTTCCACATCCACGAGAACGGCGTCATTTCCGTAACGGACCCAAACGAAGCCATAGGGAGGATCCGGCAATCCGAAACGCCAGTAGGAAGTAATCCAATACCGCTTCTCCCAGAAGGCCCGCGGGAATATTTCACCGAACACCCAGCGCCGGTAGTACCAACCATGTGGACGGTGATAGTAATGCCAATGGTAGCGCCGTGTGGCCCTCAAATTGCGCTCCCACAGGTGCCGGTCGAAATCGTGGCGATGCCTGGCCCAATCGAACGGCCGCACGCCGGGGCGGTAATGATTCCAGTCAAAGCGCTCGTTCCGCTTCTCTGGTGAATTCCGGAATGTTTCCTTGTGCATCGGCGGGTGTTTCTCTACCCGTTCATTTTGCCTTGCACGCGTGTTCCACCTTTCGGGGGCCTTCCGCAAATTTTCCTTTTTCATCGGCTGGCGGTTTTCTTCCACCGGATTGTGCTTGTGCAAATTGTTCTGTTGCTGCTTGCTACGGGTCTCGCTTTTCGTGCCCGCCCTTTGCTCCTGATCCTGCGTGGTGTATTGCGTGCCACGGGAATCCGCGCGGGAGGAAGGCGCATAAAGGGCCGGTCCCGCAAGCAGCGCCAGCGCCATGACCGGGATCAACAGTCGTTTCATCGTCAATCTCCTGATAACGTCGGGTGAAATAATGGGGATCCAAATTCGCTTTTTGGGATTCACGTAAAGAGCCCGGGCGGCCGCGATAACCCGCCGTTCTCTTTTAGCATATAACTTTTCCAATTAAAATATTTGACGCGGGCTGTCAACGAGAAGCGGTTGCAATTCAGGCTATGAGATCGCCGGCACCGGGAAATCCCGCGCCTTCACAAAGGCCTGGACTGACCGATCGATATCTTCCCGGGTCGTCATGAACGAGCAGACACTGATCCGGATCGCCGGTCCATCCTCCCACGTCGTGCCCCCGCACCAGCACTCCCCGGACTTTTGAACGCCCGCCAGTGTCGCCCGGGTGATTTCCGCCGACCCGCAGGAAACGAGCACCTGGTTGAAGCAGACTTGGTTTCGAATGGTGAACCCTTCGTTTGCAAGTCCTTCGGCAAAGTAAACCGCCTTCTCGCAGAGATCGTCCACCAGCCCGGCGACGCCTTTACGGCCCAGGGCTTTCAACATCGCCCAGAGCTCGACGGCCCGGGCGCGTCGGGACATTTCCGGCGTGTAGCACATGCCGTCGCGCGCTTCACTGTAGACGAAATAAGGGCCGGCGGCGTGCATGGCCCGGGTCAGGGCATCGCGGTCCGCACAAAAGATGATTCCGTTGTCGTAGGGCGCATTGAGGGTCTTGTGGGCGTCCCCCGACCAGGAGTCGGCCCGCTGAAGCCCTTCGGTGAGATGCCGGTACTTCGGGGAGGC
>JBJKPT010000281.1:0-3216 GCA_046706045.1 Desulfobacterales bacterium | reverse complement strand
ACCCTATCCTTCACCCCGGATGCCGGGTACCTCATTACCCATCTGACCGTGGACGGCGGGGCGGTTTCGATCGGAAACCGCTACACGTTTCAGAATGTTTCGGCGGACCACGCCCTATCGGTCGAGTTCGGTACCCGGACGACGCTTCCGGGGTGCACGCGCCGCGTATCCAAGGACTACAATGGCAGCGGGTTCGATCCGGCCGATTTCACCCTGACCGGGGTGGCGGTCTCCCCGGACAAGCACTTGGCGATGCGGACCGGGGTTGAGGCGATCGATCCGGAGCACCTCGTGATCCCCTTTACCCAGGACGTCGCCGTCACGTTTTTGTACGAAGGGACCGGCAATACGGAAAGTGATTTCGGCTGGATGCTGGCAAGCGATGGGAAAGCGGGCGCCCTGCACGAGGTGTATCCGGATGTGAACGACAACAACCACAACGGCGTCCTGGATCGATCGGGCACGGATCGGCGCGATCGGTATGGGGACACCAACGGCGACGGGAATATCGATACCCTGGACAACCGGAAGCGCATCGGAACCTTTGCCGGCGGTACGGAACTCGTGTTTTACCTGAAGGTCGATGGCGCCGGGGACACGTTTTATACCAAAACGGCGTGGAACGACGATTCCTGGGACGGCGCCTGCACGGGAGACGATTTCGTGAAGACCTATTATCTGTGCAGACCTCACAGCGAACGTTCGGGCTGCCGGGTCTCCGACGGCTGGCTGGATTCGAATGTGCTGACCCGCCTTCACCATTTATACCACTTCGACTTCCATTGCAGCAAAACCGACGGCATCCCGGACGATTCCTCCGAAACGGTCGCCGTGCGCCTGCGCCGCCACCAACCGTTTCCCCACGTGATCGCCGGGGCCCCCGGCAACCGGCCGAACGAATGGATCCTTGGCTGGGAGGACCTCAAATACGGCGGCGATACGGACCATAACGACATGGTCTTTCATATCGAGCGGCGCACCGGCGGCACGGCGATCCTTCGGTCGCCGATCGTTTCCACGGAATCGGATGCATCGGCTTCCTGCACCGCCGTGGATTTCGAGGTCTGGGACCGCATGCCCTGCGATGATACCGGTGTCGCCGACACGGCCATCGCGTATTTTCTTTCCATCGACAATGGGCACTCCTGGGTGGAAGTGACCGATTGGGACCCGGTCGAGGCCTCCGATGCCGAAAGGCACGCCGGTGGCAAGCAGACCCACTGGCGGCCCGGCCGACCCGAGTACAGCCATCGAACGGTCCGCATCGATTTTGCCGAGCGGGGCCATTCCGGCAACCAGCTGCTCTGGAAGGCCGAGATGACCAGCGATGACGCGCGCTGCAGGCCGGAAATTCTCGGGGTCAAGCTGAAGGGGATCATGGCCTCACATGGAAGCTTTTCACGATCCGCGCCGGTGGTTCAGTCAAACGTCCTTTATGCCGGAACCTATGAAACCCCGGCGGCCTCGTGGACGGACAAGACCAACCGGGGGCACTTGACCGCCACGCGGGTTTATGATCCCGGCCTCACGACCCAAACCGCCGCGATGACCATCTGGGATGCCGGCAAAGTGCTTACGGATCAGGGACCGGATGCGCGAACCCTCTATTTCCCGAGTACCCTGACGCAATACCCAAACGTCCAATTACAGGATTCCGATGGCAACGGCTTGAAGGGTGACGGCCATATCAAGACATTTTCCGGAATGCTGCCGAATCCTCCGGTGGCCCCGTCCACCGTGATGATCTTCGACGGGGCCACCGCCGATGCGGCCCGGGAGTACTTCCAGGACAGCCATGTCGACACGCTCAGAGGCTCGCTGGGCGGCAGCGGTACCATCAACCGGTTCACCGGCGCGTTTACGCTGACTTTCGAAAATCCGCCGGCGGCTGGAATTCCCATCAAGGCCGCCTATGTGCATTACGACACCACCGGAGATCTGGCGGAATTCACGACCGCCAACGTGAGCAGCGCCATCCTTGGGCTGAACCGGGGCGATTACATCTACCCGGACGGGTTCACCTACGACTTTAACGGGGACAACGCGTTTGACGGCGTGAATGCCGACGGCGCGGGAACTGCCGATCATTCCGACGATGGCTGGCTGGTGCAATGGGTGCGCGGATACCAAGACCCGAACCGTGGGATCCAAAAGGAATGGCTTCTCGGTTCCATCGATCATTCCACCCCGGCCGTGGAAACGCCGCCCGGCCTGCCGCAATGGTATTTCGGCACCGCGGTCCCGGAAATCGAGCGCGACACCTTTGATTCGTTCCGGGATGCGGAAAAAAACCGGCCGGTGGCGGTCTACGTCGGCGCCAAGGACGGGATGCTCCACGCCTTTGACGGCGGCGCTTTCGATTGGGGCGACAATCCGGCCACTTCCGGGATCAGGGAAAATCGGGGGTATTTCAAGTGGGGCAATTCATTCGTCAACGATTGCCCCGGGCGTTGCGCGATCGCGCCCAAGGACTGCGCCCATTGCCCGGATTACGGGACCGGAAAGGAACTTTGGGCGTTCATTCCGGCCAACCTCGTGCCGCGATTGAAAAACAATCTTCTAAAAGAGGACGAACAGGCCGGCGTCGATGCGTCCCCGGCCATCGCCGATGTCTATATCGACTCGGATTCTAGTGACGCGGCGGGTCCGGTGTGGAAGACCGTCCTGTTGTCGGCCGAGGGCATCGGCGGCGACGCGGTGTTCTGTCTGGATGTCACCGATCCAGGGCATCCCCGGTTTCTGTGGGAATTCGCCGATCCGGAGCTGTTCCGGAGCCGGTCCTCGCCGGCGGTGGCCCGGATCGGCCGGATTGCGGACAACACCGACGGCGGGATCACGACCCGCTGGGTGGCGTTTTTCGTATCCGGAAAGCGCCATGAGCCCACGGAATATCCAAAGATTTTCATGATCGATGTCGCCACCGGCAACGTCATCCGGAAAATCGAGCTGACCGCCGAACCCGACGCGAACCGCCCCATCGGGCAGGGCGGTGTTCTCAGCGGGCAGCCGGCCATCGTGGATTCGGACGGAAACGGCTACATCGACCGGAGTTACGTCGGCTCCGACAAGGGCTTGCTCTACAAGTTAGCGATTCCCGACGAGCCGGGAATCGCGCCGGTGGGCGGCGGGTCAATTCGGCAATGTGTCTTGAATACCGACTTTACGGACAAAAACAACAACACCGTGGACCAGCGGTATCACCCCATCCAGTCCTCC
>JBJKPT010000280.1:0-3155 GCA_046706045.1 Desulfobacterales bacterium | reverse complement strand
CGGCGGCACCATCCGGCAGCCCTCCTCCCACAGCGGGGTGGTGGGGTAGAAGCCGACCTACGGCCGGGTCTCCCGGCTGGGGCTCGTGGCATTCGCCAGTTCCCTGGACCAGATCGGGCCGATCACCAAAAATGTCGAGGATTGCGCCCTTTTGATGAACGCCATCTGCGGCCACGACCCGGGTGACGCCACCTCGGTCCCCCGGCCCGTCCCCGATTACACCGCCGCGCTTGGCAAGGATATCAAAGGCCTTCGCATCGGCATCGCGCGCCAGTACCGGCACGCCGAAGGACTGAACCCCGACGTGGACCGGGCCGTCTCCGAGGCCATCGCCACCCTGGAAAGCCTCGGGGCCGGTGTGGTCGAAGTCGATCTGCCCCATACCGGCTATGCCGTCGCCGCCTACTACGTCATCGCCCCCTGCGAGGCGAGTTCGAACCTCGCCCGCTACGACGGCGTGAAATACGGATTCCGCCACCCGAATGCCGAAGACTTGACCGACATGTACCGCTCGACCCGCTCGGTCGGGTTCGGAAAAGAGGTCCAGCGCCGGATCGTCATCGGCACCTATTGCCTTTCCGCCGGCTATTACGATGCCTATTATGGGAAGGCGTCCCAGGTCAGGACCCTGATCGTGCGCGATTTTTCCGAAGCGTTTTCCCGCTGCGATGTGATCGCCGCCCCGGTGGCGCCCACCCCGGCGTTTCGGATCGGGGAAAAAACCGAAGACCCCCTGACCATGTACCTTTCGGACATCTTCACCTTGAGCGCGAACCTTGCCGGCATCCCCGGGATGTCGGTGCCCTGCGGGTTTTCGACCGAGGGACTTCCCATCGGGCTCCAGTTGATGGGACGGCACTTTGACGAAGAAACCCTTATTCGGGTTGGCTTTAACTTCCAGCAGGCTACGGATTTTCACAAACGAAAACCCGGTCTGTGAGAAAGAATAGAGGAAAAGTCCGATGACGATCCAACCGGAAGGCGAAAACCTTCGAAACGCCGTGAAGTGGATTTCCGAAAGGCGGAAGGAATCCCCAAAGACCCCGCTGGCGAAACTGATCGCCGAGGCCGGGGCCCGGTTCAACCTCTCGCCCAAGGACGCGGAGTATCTGGCCCGGGCGGAGGAATTGACCTAGTGTTCATCCCAGGATCGGCAATGTTGCGTGAGGTCGAGGCGCCCAACGCAGAAATCGTGGAAAAGGGCCATTCTGGGATGGGCACTAACCTATCCTTCATTCAATGCCATTCACTTACGCCTTAATGGTTTCTGAAATGTCTCTTTCGGAATCGCTATTCAAATCGGTATCGCCATCGAAATCGGTATCGATATCGGTATCGAAGCGTTAAAAAAATCGATCCCCTTAACGACATTGAGCGTCCATTCCGAAATTGACGGTTTTCCGGATGGACTCCACCGGAAATGAGATTCGCCGTTATGCCCCGGATCCGCATCCTGCCCGAAATCCTCTCCAACAAGATCGCCGCCGGCGAGGTGGTGGAGCGCCCGGCCTCGGTGGTCAAGGAACTCGTCGAAAACAGCCTCGATGCCGGAAGCGGGCGGATTTTTGTCGAGGTGGAAGCCGGGGGCCGGTCGCTCATCCGGGTCTCGGACAACGGGGGCGGCATGAGCCGCGACGACGCCCTGCTTTCCATCGAGCGTTACGCCACCAGCAAAATTCTCGACGCCATGGACCTCTTCGCGATCCGCACCCTGGGGTTTCGGGGCGAGGCCCTGCCGAGCATCGCCTCGGTCTCCCGGTTCGAGCTGGTCAGCCGGGAACCCCAAGCGGAATCGGGGACGCTGGTTCGCATCGAGGGAGGCCGGCTTTGCGGAGTCGAGGAGACCGGTGCCCCGCCGGGCACCATGGTTTCGGTGCGCCAGCTTTTTTTCAACACGCCGGCCCGCCGGAAATTTTTAAAAGCCGTCACCACCGAGATGGGCCATGTCGCCGACACCGTTGCCCGAATCGCCCTCGGCCGGCCCGGGGTCCGGTTTCGCCTTGTCCACAACGGCAAATCCGTGAAGGACTGGCCGGCCACGGAAAACGGTGCCGACCGGGTGGTGGATGTGCTGGGAAATACCGTCTCCGGAAGCCTTTGCGCCGTCGAGGCCGCCGGTCCCAACGACATCGGGGTACGCGGCTGGGTCCTTCCCGGCACGGACGCCCGGAGCACGGCCCGGGGGATCTACACCTTCGTAAACGGCCGCTTTGTCCGGGACCGGCTCCTTCAGCACGCCATCCTCCAGGCCTTTGGCGGCCGCCTCATGAAAGACCGATACCCGGTGGCCGTGTTGTTCGTGACGGTGCCGCCGGAACGGGTCGACGTCAACGTCCACCCGACCAAGCACGAGGTTCGCTTCGTGGATTCCCGGCCGGTCCACGAAACCGTGGTGCGGGCCGTGATCGCGGCACTTGCCCGGAGCGATACCCGGCCCTGGGCCTTCGTCTCCCGAGCGCCCCACGGGGTTGCCGAAGCGACCACGGATCCCATCGGAAACCGCGACATGCCGGGAGCAAGGGCAACGAGACCCCCTGCGCGGCCCGGATCCGGCCCTTGGGAGCCCCGGCCGATCGCATCCGCAACGGGGTTTTCAAAAACGACGAGCCCGGCATCGGCCCCGCGGGGGGCGGCACCGGAGATGCCCAAGGAAGGTCACGAAACCCCGGCGCCGCAGGATTCCGCCCGCACCCAGGCCGATCTCTGGGCCCGGCGCCGGTTTTCCGACCTTCGGATCATCGGGCAACTGAAGGGGACCTACATCCTCTGCGAAGGACCGGATGGCCTGATCCTCGTCGATCAGCACGCGGCCCATGAACGGGTGATGTTCGAGCGGTTGCGCCGCCGCGACGGCACCCTGGCCCGCCAACGGCTCCTCCTGCCCGAAACCCTGGAACTCGGCTTCCGGGAGGCCGGATGCCTCGAAGCCCTGGTCCCGGCCTTCGATGCCATCGGTTTCGGGATCGAGCCCTTTGGCGGGAACACCTTTGTCATCACGTCGGTACCCGCCGTGCTCTCGGGCCGCGAGGTGGGGCCGGCCCTCCGGGAAATCGTCGAAAAGGCCGTTGAAGACGGGGTGGCCGGCAAGGTGACCGAGTTGATCGACCCCTACCTTCGCCTGCTCGCCTGCCACAAGGCCCTGCGGGCCTCCCAGG
>JBJKPT010000279.1:0-10378 GCA_046706045.1 Desulfobacterales bacterium | reverse complement strand
TTTTTTTGATAGTAGGTTTCACCGATCCAGAACTGGGCGTTGTTTGCCAGATCCGATTTCGGAAACTTCTTCAACAGCGTGAGAAACCCCTGACGCGCCGCATCGAAGCTTCGGTTGTCGTAAGCATGCATGGCCATTCGATAAATGTCTTCGTCGGTCAGGGCGGCCTTGCCTTCGGCATCGGGTTTGGCCGCCTCGGGTCCCGGCGGCGTGCCCGCATTGGGTTCCATATCGAGATAATCTTCGACGCGCGCCAGTCTGGCCTGGATCGCCGCGATGGCGGAAGCCTGTTGCCCCGTCAATGTCTCACGTTGTTTTTCGGCATCCGTAAGGGCCTGCATCTTTTTATTCAGGGCATATCGATTCTCCTCGATCTTGCCATTGAGCGATTCCATTTGCTGCGTCATGGCGTCGAGGTTGACCCGGAGGGATGCGATCTGCTGCCGAAGCTGATCCTCGCTGCTCTGGCCCTTGGCCGTCATGGCCGACATCTGATTTCCCAGGTCAGACTCTTTGCTCTGTTGCTTGAGTTCAAGCGCGGATTACCGTTGATCGAGATACAGCACGTCTTCCCGGGTGGCGCAGCCGACACCGATCAGGGCGATCGCCAGGGCGATGACGACGATTCGTAATGCTCTCATGGCATGGATATCCGATTTTTGAGGTCTGTCTGGAACCGGGCCCGGCATTTCCGGCCGGACGCCTTCACGGACGATGGCGAAAAAAACTTGCCCGCCGGGGTGCGGCGGGCAAGTGCAACGGGCGCATCACCGCATCGCCAATCACGGTGGCGGCGTGCTTATCGCAGCGTATGGGCGGCAATAATTGGATCACGAAGTGTTCGCGACGATTTTTCGCCCAGGCTGCCTCGTTGTGGGCCGGATCCAGGGGTTTTTCTTTCCCGAAACTGATGGTGCTGATCTGGGAAGACGGAACTCCCAAATCCACCAAGAATTTTTTCGCGCTGTTGGCCCGGCGTTCGCCGAGGGCCATGTTGTAAGCAGCCGTTCCGCGCTCATCGCAGTTGCCCTGAACTTGAACGGCCGCCGACGGATTGGCTTTCAACCAGTCGGCTTTCTTGTTGAGCAGGTTCTGGGCTTCCGACGTCAGGACATCGCTATCAAAGGCAAAGTGGATGTCTTCGTTTTCAAACACGGCCCGCTGCGCGGCCATCTCCTGCGCCTTCTGGGCGGCCAACTGCTCCTCACGAATGCGCTCCTGCTCTTTCGCCTTTTTGGCGGCTTCTTCATTCTGCGTCTGTTGGGACGGCGTCTGCACGGCCTGTGTTTGCATGCCTTCCGATGATTTGATTTCCTTCTTTGCCGTGCACCCCGAGATAAGCAGCAGGCCGGGGATGACCAGCAACAGCGCCAAGTGTATCAGTAACTTTTTACGCATGTTTCCTCCTCTTGTTAAGATCCCGATGAAGCGTTTTCATATGTTCTGCTCGGTGACCAGGCGGGATCGGATTGTTCCCCTTGCAGTTCGAGCAACCGCCGTTGGTCCGTACCAAAAGCGGTCATCACATAGATTCGGGAAGGGCCCTCACGGGTCGAGCTGAATACGATCATGCTGCCGTCGGGCGACCACGACGGCGACACGTTATCTCCGGTATTTTGAGTCAATTGAATCAATCCCTGACCGTCAACGCCAATGGTAAAAATGTCCATATGGCCGTTCGTCATGGATGAATAGGCGATTTTGTCCCCTTTCGGCGACCAGGCGGGTTGGGTGTTGTAGTCCCCCTCGAAGGTTAGCCGCCGGACCGTATCGTTTTCAATGTTTTTGATGAAAATCTGCGGTGTTCCGGCTCGCTTTGAAACAAAGGCCATCTGTTTCCCATCCGGCGACCATGTCGGGGAAACATCAATACCTTCGCTATGCGTCAGTCTTTTAATAATTTTCCCTGCCCCGGTCAACAGGTAAATTTCTTGATCCCCTGTAAAACTCAGGGTCGCTGCCAGTTCGAACCTCCCGGGCACCCAGGCAGGGCTGATGTTGATGCCGGGCCGGTCGACGATGGTGCCCTGTTTGTCATTCAGATTCTGAATGTACAAGTCCGGATTGCCCCGGGCAAACGAGGTGTACGCGATCCATCGACCATCCGAGGACCAGGCGGGAAACAGGGTAATCGAGCGGTAATGGGTGATCGGATGCGGCCGATACCCGTCAAAATCGCAAATATAGATCTCCTTATGCCCGGTGCCGTTGGACACAAAGGCGATCTGGCTGTCGAAATAGCCCTGATTGCCGGTCAGTGCCTGGACGATCTCCGAGCAAAATCGATGCACGATTGGGCGGTAATCGGCCACCCGGGCCGAGTACCGCTTGCCCACCACCAATTTTTTCTTGATGGTATCGAACAGCCGCAATTCAACGTCCAGGGCGTTGTCGTGCACGACCAGACCGCCCGTGATCAACAGCTCGGCACCGATCCCGGTCCACTTGTCGAAGGGGATGTTGGGACCGATGATCGGGGGCTGATTTCCTTCGCCGCCGAACCGGTCCCCCTCGATCAGCTTGAAATAGTCGGTGAAATTCAAGGTTTCTTCAAGAAGGCCGACCATCCGGGCCGCGGTGTCGGTGGTCTCCTTATCCGTGCCGGCCAGGCGAAAGGGCTGAACGGCCAGGGGAATTTTGCGAAGAAACGGATTGGTGATATCGATATAGTCGTAGCCGGCGCCGACCGGCGGCAGCAACAACCCGATGATCAGGAAAAGCCCCAGTGTTGCCCACCACGTGCGCTTGAACATGAACATGCCTTTCCCCGATAAATCCTTAATGTGCGGAACCGAGAATCAGACCTTATTCAGTTTTGGATACGCTTCCACGTTCCGGCCGCCCTTTCATTTCCCGTCAGCGAATGCCCTGGGGGGTGAACCGCAACCCGATGGTGATGAGGGATTTGTCCAACCCTTTTGGGTACGGCGGCAGCGGGTTGGATTTGATGATCGCGTTCTGCGCGGACTCGTCCAAATAATGGTTTCCGGAGTGTTTGTCAAACCAGATGTCCCGGATCTCTCCGTTGGGCATCACCGTGAAGGCCACCGCGGCGCTCAGGTCGGTGGCGCCACCGGCAAGCGCCTCGGCAAAGGCCCAGTGCTTCTGGACGATGTTGGCGATTTCCACCCGATAGATGTCAAGAATTTCCGACTCCTGCCCGGTTTCCGCGGACGGGGTCCCGGTCGGCGCCCCGACGGCCGTTCGGCCGGCGTTCGGAGCCGCGCGATTTTCTTCGGCCTCCTGCCGCTTCAGCCGTTCGATGGCCTCGGCGACCGTATCCTGGGGTCTTTTTTTCGCCAGATCGCGCTCGATGCGTTTGATGGCCTGCTCGACGGTCTCGCTCGGCTTGAAGGTCCTTGGCTTCAGCGTCGGTTTCGGATGCACCACCGGCTTCTTCTTTTCCGGAACGGGCTTGGGCTTGTGGACCGGCTTCGGGGCCGCCTTCGGGGCCAGGCTGATGGCCTATTGCGGTGCCGGCCGAACTTCCGGCGGCGGCGGGACCGGTCTCGCGGACGCATGCCGGAGCCGTGGCAGCGCTTCGACGGTGGCCGCCGGCAGCGCGACCATGCGCACCTGAATGACCGAGGGCCCGGCGAGCCGGTGCGTGGATGCCACCGGGAAAAACACCAGGCCGGCAAACACGACCAGATGAATGGCGATGGAAACGGCATACGGAACAGCCATTTCCCGCCGTTGTCCGCCGAATCCGTCCAATAGGGTTTCGTGGGTAGTCATGACACCTACCGCCCTGGCGTCATTTGACGGCGTTTTTTTCGGCCGGGAGCGTGACCATGCCGATTTTCTCAATGCCGGCATCCTTGATTTCGGTCATCACCTTGACCACTTCGCCATAAGGAATGCGCCGGTCGGCCCGTAAAAACACCTCCCGATCCTTGCGTCCCTGCATGATCTGGACGAGTTTTTCCCGGAACGAATCAAAATCAACGGGGAAATTGTTCAGGTAGACCTGGCCGCCGGTATCGATGGTGACGACGAGCACTTCCTTTTGGGACGGCAATGGCTGGGCCGTGGTTTCCGGCAAATTGACCTTGACCCCCTCGACCATCATGGGGGCCGTCACCATAAAAATGATCAACAGCACCAGCATGACGTCCACGAACGGCGTCACGTTGATCTCGGACATCAGGCGGTTGTCGCCATTTCCGCTGATCATGTGTCGCTCTCCTGGGACGAGAGGATGTCCCGCTCGATGATATTGATGAAGTCCGCGGCAAAGTTATGGAGCTCCGTTTCGATAATCCTGATCTTAGACATGAAATGATTGAATGCAATGACCGCCGGAATCGCCGCCGCGAGGCCCGCGGCAGTGGCCACCAGGGCTTCGCTGATTCCCGGCGCGACGACGGCAAGACTCGCCGAACCGCGCAGGCTGATGCCGTGAAAGGATGTCATGATCCCCCAGACCGTGCCGAAGAGCCCGATAAACGGCGCGGTGTTGCCGGTGGTGGCCAGAAACGGCACCATCTGGACCATGCGGGCCATCTCCGAATTGATGGCCCGGCGAAGGGAGCGCTGGACGTTGTCGGTGGCGGCAAAACGGGTCCCGCCGGAAATAACGGCCCCCTGACCCACCGTGGCCGGCCCCACCTTTCCCGAGCGCCGGAGTTTGTTCAGCTCCACGTACCCGACCCGGAAGATCCGCGCCACGGGGCTATCGGAAAGCTCCTTGGATTTGGCGAAGGCGTCGGAAAAATCCCGGCTTTTCCAGAAAAAATCGGTGAACCGCGACGATTCCCGAAATGCGCGCCGCAGGTACCGCTGTTTGATGATGATGATCGCCCAGGTGGTGATCGAAAAAAAGAGCAGGAGCAACAACACCAGCTGAACGATGAGGCTGGCATTGGCGATCATCTGGATGAGGTCGAGTTGGGCAGGCATTTCGGTCGCATCTCCCGGTAACGGTCGTCAGATGAAAAATTCGGCGCGCAAATTGAAATATTCCTAAAATTACAAACAGTTTTAGCGGGCCAACTTATCTCACCCCTCCCTGGCTGTCAAGTTCAAGCCTTGGCGGCGGTCAGGAATCCCTTGAATTTTGTTCCGACTGGCGATACGAAGAAAGGCTTGGATGAAATCCCAATTCCTGGAGCCCCCTCAATATGATGCCATCCATTGCAGACCTCTTGTTCGAAGCCCATATGCTCAAGCACCTGCCGCGCTCCGGCTACCGGTTTCTCGGGGTCGGCAGGGAAACCGTGGCCGAGCACAGTTACCATACCGGATTCATCGCCCTGGTGATGGGGCAATTGGAACCGGGCATCGATCCCCTCCGGCTGATTTCCATGTGCCTGATCCACGATCTGCCGGAATCGCGGATCGGAGATCTGAACGCCGTCCAGAAGCGTTACGTGACGGCCGATGAAGACCGGGCCGTGCGCGATGCCTTTTCTCCCCTGCCCTTCGGCGACCAATGGCGTGAACTCCTCGATGAATTCAATGCCGGCAAGACCATGGAGGCACGGCTGGCGCGGGACGCCGACCAGATCGCCTTTCTGCTCGATCTGAAAACCCTCTCCGACCTGGGCTTCCGCACGCCGGAAAAATGGCAGGCATTCGTCACCAAACGAATCTTCACCGACCTCGGCCGGCGCATCGCCGCAGCCGTCGCCGAGCGGAATTGGGACGGTTGGTGGCTGGATCATTTTATTGACCGCCGATAAGCAATGCCGTTATTCGTGGTCGGATTGAATCAATCGATATCACCGTTTTTTGGGAGGAACGCATGAACTGGGCAAGCAGGACATTTGGCACATCGGTGGGCAAAAAATTGCTGATGGCGGTGACGGGGATGGCATTTTGCGGCTTTCTGGTCACGCATCTGGCAGGAAACCTCACGATTTACGGTGGACGGGACATGTTCAACGGCTACGCAGCCCATCTTCACGCCCTGGGGCCGCTGGTGACGGTGGCCGAGTGGCTGCTCCTGGCGCTTGCCCTGGTGCACATCACGACGGGGCTTCTCCTGTTTTATCAGAACCTCTTGGCCCGGCCGATCCGCTACGCGGTAAACCGCCGGGCCGGCGGCCGCACCCTGGGAAGCGCCACCATGCCCTACACCGGGGTGGTGATCCTGCTTTTCGTTATTTTTCACCTGGCCAACTTCCGGTTCGTGGACACGAGCCACACGACCCTCTTTGACCTCGTGCACCGGACCTTTTCCCACCCGGCGATGATGGCGATCTACATCGTGGCCATGGCGGCCGTGGCGATCCACGTAAGCCACGGATTCTGGAGCCTTTTTCAGACCCTCGGGGCGAACCACCCCAAGTACATGCCCGCCATCATGACCCTTAGCATCGTGTTCGCCCTGATCGTTGGCATCGGGTTCGGATTCTTGCCGATCTACCTGGGCATTTTTGCTTAACCAAGTCGGCAGTCACCGGCCGGCAGCTCGCGGATGGCTGCAAACGGGCGACCGCCGACGGAAAACTTTTTTGCGGTTTCATCGCCGGGCCTTCAAACCTTCCCGGCGTCAACGGTTTCACACAGGCAGGAGGATGACGTCATGACCTTGGATGCGAAGATTCCCGGGGGACCGTTACCCGAGAAATGGGATCGCCATCGGTTCGATCTGAAGCTGGTCAATCCGGCCAACAAGCGAAAGTTCACGGTGATCGTGGTGGGCACAGGCCTTGCCGGCGGTTCGGCGGCGGCCTCCCTGGCCGAACTCGGTTACAACGTAAAGGCCTTTTGTTTTCAGGATTCCCCCCGCAGCGCCCACTCCATCGCGGCCCAGGGCGGAATCAACGCGGCCAAAAACTACCAGAACGACGGCGACAGCGTCTGGCGACTCTTCTACGACACGGTAAAAGGAGGCGATTTCCGGTCCCGGGAAGCAAACGTTTACCGGCTGGCCCAGTTATCGACGGCGATCATCGACCAGTGCGTGGCCCAGGGGGTCCCTTTCGCCCGGGAATACGGCGGGCTTCTCGCCAACCGCAGTTTTGGCGGGGCCCAGGTCTCGCGGACCTTCTACGCCCGGGGCCAGACCGGCCAGCAACTGCTTCTGGGCTGCTACAGCGCGATGATGCGCCAGGTGGCCGCGGGGAAAATCACCCTTTTCCCACGCCAGGAGATGCTGGAACTCGTGGTCACCGGTGGCAAGGCCCGGGGGATCGTGACCCGAAACCTCATCACCGGCGAAATCGAACGCCACGCCGGGGACGCGGTGATCCTTGCAACCGGCGGCTACGGCAACGTCTTTTTTCTTTCCACCAATGCCATGGGCTCCAATGTCACGGCCGCTTATCGCTGTCACAAAAAAGGCGCCTATTTCGCCAACCCCTGCTACACCCAGATCCACCCGACCTGCATTCCGGTTCACGGCACCTACCAGAGCAAGCTCACCCTGATGAGCGAATCCCTCCGCAACGACGGCCGGGTCTGGGTACCGAAGACGGCCGGGGACAAGCGCCCGCCCCAAGAGATCCCGGAAGCGGAAAGGGACTACTACCTGGAGCGCAAGTACCCGAGCTTCGGAAACCTTGTCCCCCGGGATGTGGCGAGCCGCAACGCCAAACAGGTTTGCGACGAGGGCCGCGGGGTCGGCGAGACCGGCCTTGCCGTCTATCTCGACTTCACCGACGCCATCCGCCGTGACGGTCGGGACGTGATCGAGAAAAAATACGGCAACCTCTTTCAGATGTATGAAAAGATCACCGCGGAAAACCCCTACGAAAGGCCGATGATGATCTACCCGGCGGTCCACTACACCATGGGCGGGCTCTGGGTCGACTACAACCTCATGAGCACCATCCCCGGGCTCTTTGTCCTGGGGGAAGCGAATTTCTCCGATCACGGGGCGAACCGCCTGGGGGCCAGTGCGCTGATGCAGGGGCTCGCCGACGGCTACTTCATCATCCCCTACACCGTGGGCGGATACCTTGTCGGGGTGAAACCGGGCGAGATCGGTACCGGGGACAAGGCCTTCACCGATGCCGCCGCCGCGGTGGCGGATCGGGTGAGCCGGCTTCTCTCCGTCAACGGCCGCCGCACCGTGGACGACTTCCACCGGGAACTCGGCCAGATCCTGTGGGATCACTGCGGGATGAGCCGAAACGACGCGGGGCTTGCCATGGCCCGGGAGATGATCCGGAAACTCCGCGGGGAATTCTGGGAGAACGTGCGGGTTCCGGGTGATGGCAAAGACCTCAACCAGAGTCTCGAACGGGCCGGCCGGGTTGCGGATTTTCTCGAATTTGCCGAACTCATGGTCATCGACGCCCTGCACCGCAAGGAATCCTGCGGCGGGCATTTCAACGAGGCCTACCAGACCGAAGAAAACGAAGCCCTTCGCGACGACGAGCATTTCAGCTACGTGGCGGCCTGGGAATACACGGGTGAGGGAAAGGAGCCCGCGCTTCACAAGGAGCCCCTCACCTTTGAACACGTGAAACTGACGCAAAGGAGCTACAAGTGAGCAACAAGCGCATCGATATCAAGCTCAAGGTCTGGCGCCAGAAAGGCCCTGGGGCCAAGGGACGCCTTTGCACCTACCAGGCGAACAACATCTCCACGGACATGTCTTTTCTCGAAATGCTCGACGTGGTCAACGAGGAACTCGCAAAGGACGGCGAAGAACCCATCGCCTTCGACCACGACTGCCGGGAGGGTATCTGCGGCATGTGCGGAGCCGTGGTCAACGGCCGGCCCCATGGATCGGAAAAAGGAACGACCCTCTGCCAGCTCCACATGCGTCATTTTTCAAACGGCGACACCGTGGTGCTCGAGCCCTTCCGGGCCCGGGCCTTCAAGATCGTCAAGGACCTCATCGTGGACCGAAGCCCGCTCGACAAGATCATCACCGCGGGCGGCTACATCTCGGTGGGCACCGGCGGGTGCCAGGACGCCAACGCCATTGCCGTGAGCCCGGAGGCCGCCGAATTGGCCTTTGACGCGGCGGCCTGCATCGGCTGCGGCGCCTGTGTCGCGGCCTGCCCCAATGCCTCGGCCATGCTCTTTCTCTCGGCCAAGGTCTCCCACCTGGCCCTTTTGCCCCAGGGCCGGCCCGAAGCGGCCCGGCGGGCGCTTGCGATGGTGCGGGCCATGGACGATCAATGCTTCGGCAACTGTTCCAACGAGCGTGAATGCGAGGCCGAATGCCCGAAAGAGATCTCCATCGTCAACATCGCCCGATTGAATCGCGAATTCATCAAGGCCGGAATCGTCTCGAAAGAGATGTAGTCCCCATCCCCAAATGGCCTCTGATGGCACGGGCTTGCATTCTCGCGTCTCTGGCCTGAGCCGAAACCTGCCATTTCCGGATGAATTCGATCGATGGGCAGAAAACGAACACGTTGGGCGGAAGACCGGTCCCGGACCGCCGGCGGCATCACCGCCGCCGACGACCCGTTTCATCCGTCTTGCCCTGTGTGGGACCCGCCTTGAGCATCCCTTCTCGATACGTCCAGGTTCCGCGGCGTTGCCCGGCGCGCCTCCATCGATTCCGCATTCCCGCAGCCTCGGCGACCCGGTGCAGCATCGGCCATGCCGGCACAACCGGTATGCCCGACCGGCCCCGAATGTTGACGCGAACGCGGGAAGTCATTCTCCAAACGCGGCCGGGCTCGACCGCACGCCACAATCTGGGGTTGATTTATACGCCGGCAACGTATAACAAGAAAAATTTCCAACATCTCCAAGGACCATCTCAAGTGACCGAGGAACCGGATGAAACGCACTATCCAGGACATCGCCAGGGGATTGGATCTGCCGGCCGACACCATTGACCGATGGGCGCGTCAGGGCCGCATTCCGGCGCAACGCGGCGAGGAGGGCTGGAACTTCGATGAACAGGTGATCCAACGATGGGCAAAATCCCATCAAATGCCCTTTTTCATGGATGAAATTTCACAAGCACCGATCACCGACGGCAGTGACCCGGATCGGTTGCAACCGGCGATGCAGCGGGGCGGGGTGTTCTACGACATCGCCGGCGATGACGTTGCCTCGGTACTGGCCCAGGCCGTCGAACGGGTGCCACGGGTGCCCGAAAACATGCGGCCCGATCTCTTGAAAACCATGCTTGAACGCGAAGAGCTCTCCTCCACCGGAATCGGCAAGGGGGTTGCCATCCCGCACCCGCGCACACCGATTCTGCACACCATGACCCATCCAGTGATCACGACCTGCTTTCTCAAAAACCCCATCGATTACCGGGCGGTGGACGATCGGCCGGTGTTCGTCCTGTTTTTACTGCTGAGCACATCGGTAAAGACCCACTTGAATCTGCTATCCCGGCTGGCATTTTGCGTCCGGGATGCCGAGTTCTACCAGTTTTTACGATCAACACCGGAAAAATCCGACCTGCTCGAACGAATCGAGGTCTTCGAACGGCGGATGGACAGTGCCGAAG
>JBJKPT010000278.1:0-6419 GCA_046706045.1 Desulfobacterales bacterium | reverse complement strand
GGCTTTGGTCGCGGGCGTCGATGGCGTCCACCGCGATGACGAGCCCCTCCACGGCGAGGATGCGGCAGACGCTGAGACCGATGAGGTTCGGCCGATTGGGCGAATGGGTGGCGAAGACCCCGGTCAGCGGGTTTTGCGGATCGCGCCGGGGATGCACCCGGAGCACGGCCCGGCCCTCGGCGTGATCGTTTTCGTGAAACCAGTAGAGGACGTAAATGTGGGAAAAGCCCTCGATTCCCAAGAAGGCGTCCTGGAAGGCCGCCTCGATGACGAGCCGAGGCCGGTCGCCGTCATCCCGGTGGATCCGGCCGATGGGGGTGAGGGCAAACGCCGCTGACGGAATGGTTTCGGTCATGAAGGTCTCCTTCTCCTGGATAATCCTTCACATATCGATTTTTGATCATTTTGTCATGTGTGAATCCGCACGGCGTTTGACGACCGGCGCCTTTAGCGATCTTTGTTCCAGCGGATCGCCGGCGTTGCCTCGATCCCGTTTCCAGGGTCTGTTTCGCGCACAAATCGCCGCAGCCCCCTGACACCGCTGCCGACGGTTCTTATTGTTCATTCGGAGCGGCCCGAACCCGGAGGGCCCATCGCGCCCCTTTAAAAAAATTCCCAACGGCAAATGAGGTTGGGCATGTGTGCAAAAATCATCGCCATCGAGAACCGTGAAGGTCCGTATCATGCCATTTTTCAGCGCATTCTGCGCATGGTGCCGGAACGGGACAAGGACAACACGAACCTGCAACGGCTCCTTGCCTTTCGGCTGAAGGCCGATGGGGAGGCGGCCACCATCGAGTTTCTGATGGGGGGGATCAAGGATTTCATCCAGTGCGGATACCGCGGCAGCTTTTACGACTTTTTAACCGTCGAAAGCCGCAAAGCGCGCGTCCGCCATCCCGAGCCGGATTCGCCGGAACCGGCCTGACCCCGATCCGCGCGTACCTGTCCGCATTTTTTTGAATTCGGAATCGTTGGTTTTTCTTCCTGCCCTTGCACCTTCCCCGGATTTCCGATATTTTGATGACACTTTTCGAACGGTTGCCCCAACGGGAGGGGGAAGGTGACCGGTCCATGCCGATTCATACTCTTCACCATTCAAACCAAACGAGGCACAAGCGGTGGATTTCATTGATTTGCGTTCCGATACCCTGACCCGTCCCATTCCGGCGATGCGTGAGGCCATGGCCGCCGCCGAAGTGGGAGACGATGTCTTCGGCGAAGATCCGACCGTCAACCGCCTCGAAGCCCTGGCGGCCCGGCTTCTCGGAAAGGAAGCGGCCCTCTTCGTCGCCAGCGGCACCATGGCGAATCTCGTCAGTCTGCTCACCCATTGCGACCGGGGCGACGAAGTGATCCTGGGCGACCAGGCCCATATCTTTTTCTATGAACAAGGCGGCTGTGCGGCCGTCGGCGGCATTCATTCCCGCACCGTGCCCAACACCGTGGACGGGCGGCTGCCCCTGGACGCCGTGACCGCGGCCATTCGTTCCGACGATGTTCACTTTCCCCGCACCCGCCTCATCGCCCTGGAAAATACCCATAACCGCTGCATGGGCACGCCCATCGATGCCGGGTACATGGCCGAGGTGGGGGCACTGGCCCGGACCCGCGGCCTGCGGGTTCATGTCGACGGGGCCCGGCTTTTCAACGCTGCGGTGGCCCTTGGGGTCGCCCCGGCCGAGCTGGTGCGGGATGCCGATTCGGTGGGGATCTGCCTGAGCAAGGGCCTGGGGGCACCGGTCGGCTCCCTGGTCTGCGGAAACCGCGGGTTTGTCGCCCGGGCCCGGCGCATGCGCAAAGTCCTTGGCGGCGGCATGCGTCAGGCCGGGATTCTGGCCGCGGCCGGCATTGTGGCCCTGGAAACGAGGATTGAGCGCCTGGCGGAGGATCACGCGAACGCGGCCCGGTTGGCCGCGGGGCTTGCGACGATTCCCGGCCTATCGGTAGCGCCGGAACGAATCCGCACGAACATTGTTTTTTTCGAGGTCGATGCCGACATCGCGCCGGCCTCGGTGCTGGCCCAACGGCTTTCCGAGGCCGGTGTGCGGGTGCTCTCGAGCGGGCCGTTCCGGCTTCGGGCCGTTACCCATCAGCACATCGACGCCGATGACATCGACCGGGCACTGGCGGCTTTCCAGCGCGTCATGACCCGTTGAGCACAGCGGCGCTGTCGGGACTTTTCAATGGATGGTGAACCCCCATGAGTGATCCAACCCCCACACCGGAACCCCCCGCCCCGGAATCCGAGGCAGCTTCCGAGACGTCGCCCCAGTCGATGGACATCCTCGTGCTTTTGGTCGAGTACGGCTTTATCACCAAGGAGCAGCTCGGCTATGCGCTGCGGGTCCGGTCGAAAATCTCCAGCGACCGGTCCATGCTCGATGTATTGAAGGAACTGGGGTTTATCGGCGATGAGCAGATCCGCACGATCATCCGGGAAAATCTTCGAAGTGTTCGCATCGGGAGCCTGCTCGTGGAACTCGGGCTGATCGGCAAGGCCGATCTCGACGTGGGGCTGGCGCTCCAGGCCAAGGAAAATCCGCGGCGGAAGCTCGGCGAGGTCCTCGTCTCCCAGCACCTCATCGATGAGAAGCAATTCATCGAGGTGCTCTCCCTGCAACTTGGCTACCCGATGGTGGATCCCGAGTTTGCCGCCATCGATCGCAGCCTTTTTTCCCGGGCTTCGGCCGCCGTCTACCTGCGCCACAATTTTGTTCCCATCCGCCGAAACGATGAGCACAAGGTGATCGTGGCGTTTTCCGATCCCCTGGATCTGCGCGACATCGACGAGGCCAAACGGTTTTTTGGCCGGGATATAGAGGCCGCCATCGCGACCAAACAATCCGTGCACCGGGCCATCGTGAAATACCGGCCGGACGTTGCCGGGACGGCGATCGACGCCCCGGTGGTCGACTCCCCCAGCGAAATCGTCGACGAGATCATCCTCGCGGCGATTCATTCGGCAGATGTGAGCGACATCCACATCGAGCCGCTCCAGGACCGGCTGCGGGTCCGCTTCCGCCGGGACGGCGTGCTCATGCACCACCGGGACTTTCCCTTTTCCGCGATTCCCCAGATCACCAGCCGCATCAAGATCCTCTGCGAGGCGGACATCACCGAGCGCCGCCGTCACCAAGGGGGGCGCATCCTGTTTCAGAGCGGCGAATTTCAGGCCGATCTCCGGGCGTCTTTCTACATCACCATCCACGGCGAAAAGATCGTGCTGAGGCTTCTCAACCGCAAAAGCCAGCTGCTCACGATCGAGGACGTCGGCATGGCGGCCCGGATGCTCGATCGGTTCCGAAACGACGCCTTGGATTGCCCCAGCGGCGTCATCATCATCACCGGTCCGACCGGGTCGGGCAAAACCACCACCCTTTACAGTTGCATCAATTACCTGAACGACCCCCACACCAGCATCATTACCGCCGAAGAGCCGGTGGAGTACGTGATCGACGGCATCGCTCAGTGCTCGATCAATCCCCGGATCAACCTGACCTTCGAAGAGACGCTCCGGCACATCGTGCGCCAGGACCCGGATGTGATCGTGATCGGTGAAATCCGCGACACCTACTCGGCGGAGGTGGCGGTCCAGGCCGCCCTCACCGGGCACAAGGTGCTCACCACCTTTCATACCGAAGACAGCATCGGCGGTCTCATCCGGCTCTTGAACATGGATATCGACGCCTTTCTCATTTCCTCCACGGTGGTGTGCATCATGGCCCAGCGGCTGCTCCGGCGCGTCTGCCCCCATTGCCGCGTGTCCCGTCCGCCCACCCCGCGGGAATTGCTGCGTGCGGGCTATGCGCTCAAGGATCTCGGCGACCGGGAGTTTTTCCAGGGCCGGGGATGTCCCGAGTGTCAGCATACCGGGTACAAGGGGCGCGTGGCCGTGTTCGAAATGCTCGTGCTCAACGAATCGGTGCGCGACAGTTTGATCCAACGCGCCACGAGCCACCAGATCCGTCAGGTGAGCATCGAATCCACGGGGCTGGTGACCTTGTTTGAAGACGGAATCGCCAAAGCCGCCGCCGGCCACACCAGCCTGGAAGAGGTGCTTCGGGTCCTTCCGCGTCTGCAGAAGCCCCGTCCCATACCTGAAATTCAACATCTGATCGGGATCGGAACATGACGAAAAACACATCGCTGCTGGATCTGATCGACGCTTGGATCGTTGATGAATCGACGGTGCTGCCGGTGTTCAGCAGGACCGGGATCCAGATCCACCAAGAGCTTCAAAAAGCCGATCCGGACATTCATGTCATCGAAAAACTGATCCAAGGCGATCAGGCCCTGACCACCCAGGTGCTCAAGACGGCCAACTCCGCGTTTTACATGGGTCTCACCAAGGTGACGACCGTGCGGCAGGCCATCGTGCGCATGGGCACCCTGGAAATTGCCAACCTCGTGGTGTTGATCACCCAGCACAGCAATTTCAAATCCCGGACCGCGGCGGGTAGAGACCTGATGGACAAGCTCTGGCGTCATTCGGTCGGCACGGCCATCGGTGCCCAGTGGGTGAGCCGCAAACTCGGCTACCGCGGGATGGGCCATGAGGCGTTCACCGCGGGGCTTCTCCACGACATCGGCCGTCTGCTTCTGTTCAGCGCCCTGGAAGACATCCAGCGAAAAACCAAATTACCGGTAAAGTTGACCAATGACCTGCTCCGTGAACTCTTGGCGGAGTTTCATACCGAGTACGGGTACCGGCTGTTAAAGGCCTGGAACCTTCCCGGGCAATACGGCATCGTGGCCCGGGATCACCACATCGAAGACTTCGACCGGGACAACATCCTCCTGGTGATCGTTCGCCTCGTCCACCAAGCCTGCAACAAGCTGGGGCTTGGCGTGGGGGAAGCACCGAAGATCGTGCTGGCGGCCACCGTCGAGGCCAACCTCCTCGGTCTTTCGGAAATCAGCCTGGCAAAGCTCGAGATCAAGCTGGAAGACTCCCTTCGGCTTTCCCAATCCTGACCCGTCAGTGCTTGAAAGAGCGCTGGCCGGTGTAGACCATCGCCACACCGGCTTCGTTGCAGGCCTCGATGGACTGGTAGTCGTTCTCGGAGCCGCCGGGTTGGATGACGGCGCCGATGCCTTCCCGGATGCCGACGTCGACGCCGTCGCGGAAGGGAAAGAACGCGTCGCTTACCATCACCGAACCGATGAGCCCGCCTTTTTCCGCAGTGACCCGGGCATCGATCTCACGGCGTTTTGTTTTGTCCGTCATGTCGTTGTAAGCGATGCCGAACGTCTCGAAGCAGTAGCGGTCGGAAAGCTTTCGATAGGCCTTGTCCCGCGCGATTTCGGCCACGCCGACCCGGTCCTGTTCGCCGGTGCCGATGCCCACCGTCACCTGATCCTTCACGTAGATCACCGAATTGGACGTTACCCCGGATTCCACGAGCCATCCGAAGAGCATGTCCTGGACCTGGGCCTCGGTGGGTTGGGTCTCGATCCGGTAGGTTTTCCCCTGGTGCACGCATTCGGCCGGTTTCAGATCGGCCGGGGTCCGGGCCTCGGGAACAAACGACCACTGGGCCACCACGCCGCCGTCGATCAGGCTCTTGAACTCCACGCATCGCTCGCCCACGAATGTCTGCAGCCGGTCGATGTTGCCGATGCGGATGACCCGCAGGTTCTTCTTTTTGGCGAAGATCGCCATGACCCCGTCATCGAAGTCCGGCGCCACGACCACCTCCGCATACTGCCGGGCGATCGCCTCCGCCGTGGCCCGGTCCACGGCCCGGTTGACGGCGATGCAACCGCCGAAGGCGGCCACGCGATCGGCATGGTTGGCCTTCCGGTAGGCTTCTTCCAGGCTTTCGGCCCGGGCGACCCCGCAGGGGTTGTTGTGTTTGACGATCACGGCCGTGGGCCGGTCGGTGAAATAGCGCAGGATGTTCAAGGCGTTGTCGGCATCGGTCAGGTTGGTCTTCCCCGGGTGTTTTCCGGACTGGAGCAGGTCGATGTCCGAGGCCAGGAATTTTCCCGGCTGAATGGTCCGGGTCTCGCCGAGCACGAGGTTGCCGTTGACGAGCTTGTAGAGCGCAGCCTCCTGACCCGGGTTTTCACCGTATCGAAGCCCTTTGCGCACCCCGTCGACCGTCCAGGTGACCTTCTCGTAAAAAAGGGTTTGCCGTCGGTCGGCATCCACGAAACTGATTTCCATTTTCGGCGGGAACGCGTCGCCGAGAACGGTCCGGTACATCTTCTTCAGGTCTTCGGCCATGGTGACCTCCTTTGTTTGTTCACAACGTGTACCCGGCGGAGACGGTCTCGTAAGGCGTACGTGCCAGGTAGTCGGCGATGGCCCGGTCGTAGGCGGCCGTGTGGTCAAAGGCCTTTTGCGCCAGCCGGTAGCGCATGGCCAGGGTCGTCATCCCGCCGAGGGCGTTCACCTCTTCGAGGATGGCGCC
>JBJKPT010000277.1:0-2645 GCA_046706045.1 Desulfobacterales bacterium | reverse complement strand
AGCGGCAGTGGGCCAGCGTGGATTACCGGAAGAACATGTCCGTCATCGGCCTGATCCAGCGCGGCGGCAACAAGGAGATCATGGCCATCGGCAGCTATGCCGAAGAAGCCGAGGACCGGGCCGAGGTGGCCTTCGTGGTGCGCGAAGACTTCCAGGGGCACGGGATCGCGTCGTATCTTTTGGAAATGCTCGAACAGATCGCCAAGGAAAACGACTACCGTTACTTCACCGCCACGGAATTGCGGGAAAATCCATCCATGCTCCGGGTTTTCCGAAAGCGCTACCCGAACGCGAAAACCAGTGTGAGCGGCGGCGACATCGGTATTCTGATGGATTTTGCCGACGCCGTGCCCATCGAAAAGCAGAAACACGCGGGCCACGGCGTCGCCGGTTGAAGGAGTCCCCGGCCCGTGCCCCCAGCCCCCCTGAGCCTCGGATCCGCGGCCTGGCAGGCCCTTGTCGTCGACGGCGCCCGCAGTCTGGGAATCCGCGTCACGCCGGACCAGGCCGCCGCCTGCGCCGTTCACGCCGCGGAACTGATTCGCTGGAACCGGAAGGTGAACCTCACCCGGATCCTTGCCCCCCGGGAGGTGGCCGTCAAGCATTTCGTCGACGCGCTGGCCGTCCTGCCGTTTGTCCCTCCCGGCGCCCGGGTGCTCGACATCGGCGCCGGCGGCGGATTCCCGGGCATTCCCCTCAAGGTCTGCCGGCCCGCCATCGACATCACCCTGATCGATGCGGTCCATAAAAAGGTGGTCTTCATGAACCACGTGATCCGTTGCCTCGGCGTGTCCGGGGCCACGGCCCGGCACGTGCGGGCCGAAGCCCTTGCCGCTCCCGGGGCCGGGGAACCCGGCTACGACGTCATCGTTTGCCGGGCCCTGACCGAACTGGCCGCCTTTCACCGGATGGCGCGGCCGCTTTTGAATCCCGGCGGCCGGATGATCGCCATGAAGGGCCGCCTCGATCCCGCCGAACGCGATGCCGTGACCGGCGGCCGGCACACCGAGCGAACCGCCCGGCCGGCGGACGCGGCCGAGCTCCCGCCCCGGTCGGCGACGGTGATCCGTTACCGGCTGCCCCTTCTCGATGCCGAGCGCACCCTGGTGGCGATTGCAGGGGATTTTCCCGGACCTTTCGAACCCGCGGACGCCTGAAGGCAGGCGTTTACCGAAAACGCCGGCGCCCCTGCGTTGCGCCTCGCAGCGCTTTTCCCGGGCGTGCGGCCCCGGCGCCAATCCTTGGTGGCGGCCTTTTGCGCCCCCCGCGGGGTGCGGTCTTTCGGCCATGGCGCCGCTTCATTTTCCGGGGATTTTTTTCGGCGCCGCGGGAACATCCCGGGCCCGCCGATCCGGTTTTGGGGAGAACGCCTGGCAGGGCAGTCCCGAACTTTCAAGGACCACGAGATGGGGCAGCCGGCGGCTTTTAAAGCCCAGTGCCCGGCAACCATGGGGCGCGTCCCCATCCCAGGTCACGTAATAGAAGCGGCATTTTCGGCTGTCGGGGGAAGTCATGGGCGCTCCTTGGGGCATCCCGTCCGAGGGGGCGGTTTTCCCGTCAGCTTATCAGCGAACGAAGGGAAAGGATAGACCCGGGTTCGCGATCCGCCGGGCTGACCGATTGTGCTCCCGACCGATCCGCGATATGAAACCCCCCAACGAGTGTTCATCCCGAAACCCTGGCGACGGGGGAGGTTCCACGAAATGAATTCGCTTTCCGACGGCTTTACTTCCGTATTTTACGCGAACTTCAAGATCTACCACGAACTGATGGCTTGCAAGGTGCGCGAAATTCTTCTGGTTTCCAGTCCCTACGACGCCTTCATCCTTGAAGAGGACGGAAGCCTCGCCTCTCGCATCATAAATGAATACAGCGGGTTGAATCTCAGCCACCCGCCCCGCGTCACCCGGATCTCCTCGGCCGGAACCGCCTTGGATTTCATCGGGAAGCGACACGTGGACCTGGTGCTTACGACGCCGCACTTAAACGACATGGATGTCTTCAGCTTCGGTCTGGAAGTCAAGGCGATGCGTCCGGACCTGCCCGTCATCCTCCTGGCCCACAGCCCGCGGGGCATCTATCCCGTGCCCGAATCGAAAAACCGTGCCGGCATCGATCGGATCGCCATCTGGACCGGCAATTCCGACCTTCTCATGGCGCTGGTCAAAAACCAGGAAGACCGGCTCAACGTGGATGCCGACACGCGCCGGGCCAATGTCCGGGTCCTGATCCTGGCCGAAGACTCGCCGGTTTTCCAATCGGTTTTTCTGCCGCTCATTTACAAGGAGGTGGTGCGCCAAACCCAGGCCGTGCTCGGTGAAGGCTTAAACGAGGACCACCGGCTGCTCAAGATGAGGGCGCGGCCCAAGATCCTTCTGGCCGAAACCTATGAAGAGGCCGCGGCCTTGTACGCGCGTTATCAGGAATATGTCTTTGCCGTGATCGCCGACACCCGGATGCCCATGGCGGGGAAGGAAAGCGACGATGCCGGCTTCCGGCTTCTCGAGCGTGTTCGACAGGATATTCCGGATCTGCCCCTGCTGTTGTTGAGCAGCGAGCCGTCCAACCATTCCCGGGCCGAGCGGGTGGAGGCCACGTTCCTGGACAAGAACACACCGAATCTCTTGGCGGAGCTCCACGCGTTT
>JBJKPT010000276.1:0-8125 GCA_046706045.1 Desulfobacterales bacterium | reverse complement strand
GCACACCACCGACGCCTATTCGACCGTCGTGCCGATGAAGGTCGAATCCGCGACGGGCACGGGGATTTACGGCTGGATCATGTGTACTTCCTGGCCGATGGAGAAATCCAGATCCTCGACGGCATCGAATTCAACCCGCGGCTGCGTCGGCTCGACCCGGCTTCGGACATCGCTTTTCTCGCCATGGATCTGGACGATGCCGGTCACCCGGACTTGGCCGACATCCTTGTCTACGACGTGGCCGGCGGGTGCGATGATCCGGTGCTCCTCTGGCTGGTCGATTTTTACAAATGCTATCGGGCCGTGGTCCGCTGCAAGGTCTCTTGCCTGCAGCTTCAGCAGACCTCAGGCAAGGGAGGGGACAAAGAGGGGTTCGCCGTTGACGCCCGGCGCTACCTCGCCCTGGCCTACCGATACGCGTTGCGGTTCGGCCGGCCGGCGCTCTGGGCCGTGGGCGGCTTGCCGGCATCCGGGAAAAGCACCCTGGCCGAAGCCCTGGCCAAAATCCTGGACCTGGAGTGGTTGCGCTCCGACACGATCCGCAAATCCTTATTCAACATGATTCCCCGCCAACAGGCCGTGACATCGCCCGAAAACGGCATCTACGCGCCACCGGCCACGGGCATCGTCTACGGAAAACTCTTTTGCATGGCCCAATCCGAACTTCGGCAGGGGCGCTCGGTGGTGATCGACGCCACCTTTTCCCTTCGGTGCCAGCGGGAAACCCTCTGCCTTCTGGCCGGGGATTGCCGGGCCCATCTGGCTTTTGCCATCTGCACGGCCCCGGATGACATCCTCTGCAAACGCCTGACCGAACGGGAGTTCGCCGGATCGGTTTCCGACGCCCGGCTGGAGCATTTGGCGTATTTCAAGAAGCGCTTCGAGCCGATCTCGGATACCGAGGGCATCGATCCGATCGAAATCGATGGCTCGGCTCCAGTCCACGCCGGCCTGCTTCGATTGGTGGCGCACGGTACCCTTGGCCCCGACAGAACCCGGTGACAAAAACCAAGACAGGATTCCTCGACAGGTTCGGAAAATGCCGGGCGTGAAAGGGCCTCGTTTCCGGACCGGGTTCGATCCGGAAATTTCATTTCATTGAAGCCGAGAGGAAAATGATTCAATGGTTAAACAATTATATTTTTTGTTATGTCTATGTTGACATAAGATCGGGCCGATGTTACCTGACGGATAAAAAAACAAACCGCTGATGCCGACACGAAAGGACGGTACCGCCCATGAGCAACTCGATTTTACACCTCGACATGCCGGCTAACGAACCGGTTTTCGAATACGCGCCGGAGAGCCCTGAACGGATGGCCGTCACCGAGGCCCTGGCACGATTGCGCACCGAGCGCCTTGACATCGCCCCGGTCATCGGCGGCCGAAAAATCCACACGGGCAACACCCGGGCCTGCATCGTGCCCCACGATCACACCCGCCGCCTGGCCACCTGCCACACGGCCGGCCGGGAGGAAATCGCGATGGCCATGGACGCGGCCCAAAAGGCGGCCCCGGCCTGGGCCGCCATGCCCTGGCAGGACCGGTTGGCCATTTTCCAAAAAGCCGCCGAACTGATCAGCGGCCCGTACCGGATGACCCTGAACGCGGCGACCATCCTCAATCAGAGCAAGAACGTCTTTCAGGCCGAAATCGATGCGGCTTGCGAAACCATCGATTTTTTACGATTCAATGCTCATTACGCCACCCGGATATTCTCCGACCAGCCGCACTCGGCCCCCGGAACCTGGAACCAGCTGGAGTACCGCCCGCTGGAAGGGTTTGTTCTGGCCGTCTCCCCTTTCAATTTCACCTCCATCGCGGCCAACCTGGTCTCGGCGCCGGCCATGCTCGGCAATACCGTGCTCTGGAAACCGGCCTCCACGGCCCTCGTTTCAGCCCATTGGTTGATGCAGGTCTTCATGGAAGCGGGCCTGCCCGACGGGGTGATCAACTTCATCCCCTGTACCGGCGCCGACATCTCCGCCACGGCCCTGGTGGACCCGCGCCTGGCCGGGGTCCATTTCACCGGCTCAACGGATGTGTTTCGCCAGAACTGGCGCACCGTGGGAACCCACATCGACGGCTACCGCGGCTACCCTCGCCTGGTGGGAGAAACCGGAGGGAAGGATTTCGTGTTCGTGCACGCCAGTGCCGACGTCGAGGCCGTGATCGCGGCCCTGGTGAGAGGTGCCTTCGAATACCAGGGCCAAAAGTGTTCGGCCGCCTCCCGGGCCTATGTGCCGGCATCGCTTTTCGATGCCGTCCTGACGCGGCTGAAGGAGGAAATCGCCTCCATCCGTGTCGGCTCGCCGGAAGCGTTCGAAAATTACGTCAATGCCGTCATCGACGAAACCGCCTACCGCAAGATCATGGGCTACATCCAGGCGGTCCGGACCGATGGGGACGCGGAAATCGTTATCGGCGGACATGGCGATTCCGGCACCGGCTATTTTATCGAGCCGACCGTGGTCGTGGCCCGACGGCCGGACCATCGCACCATGGTCGAGGAGATCTTCGGACCGGTGCTGACCATCTACCGCTACCCCGACGACGCCTACGAGCAAACCCTTCGCACCTGCGACCAGACCTCGCCTTATGCCTTGACCGGCGCCATCTTCGCCCGCAACCGACAGGCCGTGGCCATGGCCCGCACCCTGTTGGTAAACGCCGCCGGTAATTTTTACATCAACGACAAGCCCACCGGCGCCGTCGTCGGCCAGCAGCCTTTCGGCGGTTCCAGGGCATCGGGAACCAACGACAAGGCGGGCAGCGCCTTGAACCTCTACCGGTGGTTGAGCCCCCGCACCATCAAAGAAAGCTTCCTCCCGGCCCGTGATTACCGGTATCCGTTCCTGGAATAACCGCGCCGGCCGGGAAGCCGGACGAAAGGACCGGTGCGCGCCGCCAGCTTGCCGCCCAACCCGGCCGGACGGCGGGGGGGGGCATCGGTCATCATCGAAGGGGCCACGGCATGAACGTTCCGCGCGCCGCGGATGAGCGATGCGTCCACGAGCGAACGAGCCCAAAAGAAAATATTTTTTGAATCATCGGATAGATCGTGCTTGCTTTCCAGGGAACAAATGGATATGTTTGCACCAATCAATTCAGACCCGTCCTTGTGGCGGGTCGATTTCGTTTAACAGGTCTGAGCCATTTTGTTTCATGGTGGCAGCAGCTGAGAGATGAAATCTTGAGAACTACCAAAGAAAGGAGACTGCTACCGTGGCAACTGGAACAGTAAAATGGTTCAATGAGAGCAAGGGGTATGGCTTTATTGAGCAGGAAGAAGGCCGGGATGTGTTTGTTCACCATTCGGGGATCAACGCCACCGGATTCAAGACGCTTAATGAAGGCGATCGCGTGAGTTTCGACGTGCAGCAGGGCCCGAAGGGTCCTTCTGCGGTAAACGTCACGGTCATCTAACGCCGCGCTTCCAAAAAGCAAAGGCACTTTCAGGGGAATCCCCGGAAAGTGCCTTTTTTTTCCCCCGGGACCCTCTTTTTGAAACAAAGGCTCCTCAATGCCGTCTTTTCAACGGCCATTCGACGAGGCATCGGGGACGAACCGATCCTCTGCGAAGGGCCGTCAAACCCGGATCGCATCGGATCGCATCGCGTAGGCCACGGCGATGCCGACCCCAAAGCCCACGGCCAGGTTGCTCGCCAGGGTGATGCCGAGGATGACCAGGGTGACGAAAAGGTCCTTTCGCGTGGTCAGATCGGCGATCGTCAAGGCCAGTTGGCTGCCGGCAAAGAGCAACAGCACGCCGAGAACGGCCATGGGAATCAAGGACACCACGGCCAGGGCATGCGTGCCGAAGACAAGGGCCAGGGCCAAGAACAGGAAACCGATGACGAGGTTCGAACCGGCGCTTCGTGCCCCGAACCGATGGTGGGCGGCAAGGCCCCCGGCCCCGTGGCACAGGGGCATGCCCCCGAAAAAAAAGGTTGCGATGTTGGCAAGGGCCATGCTCAAGGTGAGCCCGCGATACGTGACCCGGGCGGAATCCGGGCCGAAATAGTCCCGCGAGAGGTCCGCATCGGCGATCACGGCGTTTCCAAGGGTCATGGGAAGCTGCGGCAGCACCAGGGCAAAGAACGCAAAGACGAAATCGGCCTTTCCGGGAAAGGAAAAGGGCATGAACGCCGGCAGCTGAAAGCCGAACCGAAGTTTGGCCAGCTCCTCGTGGGTTCCGAAAATGGCTCCGATCAGCAATCCACCGGCGACCACCACGATACCGGCCGGCAACCGCTTGTTTTCCAACAACAGAAATGTCAGCATCCCGCCGATGGCGCCCACGAGAATGCCGATGGGCAGGGGACCGACGTGCTGGATCCGAAGGTAGGGCTCGGCAAGGTGATGCAGGGCCTGAAACGTCGAGGTCCCGGCCATGAACTTGATGCCCTGGTCCATCAACAGGACCCCGGTGGAAAGCTGCACCCCGCGCACCACGGACTTGGGAACCCATTTTCCGATGGCGGTAATCAGATTGGTCGCACCGATCAAAAGCAGAAAAAAACCCATCAAAAGGCCGGCGGCAAGCACCTGCGCGGCGCTCATGCCCGTTGCGATGGCATAGGCACCGATAACCTTCATCGGCTGGACCGGCGTCGTGACGCCGAAATAGATCCCCGAAAAAATGTAATAAAGCCCAATGGCGAAAAACATGCCCATGGGATGCAGACCGTTGATCAGGATCATCCCGATCGCCATGGGCAGCAGGGTGCCGAGATCCCCCAACGACCCGGCGATTTCCATCCGGTTGAACCGGTACCGTTGCCCCATTGAGACCATCCTTTCCAAAAGCCCGAGATCAATGCGGTGCGCGTTGTCCCAGTCCGGCCCATTCGTCCCCGGGATGATCGCGGTTCGCGTCCCGACGCCGCGTCGTGCCGGGGGTCCTGAAATTCGAATGCTCACTTGCCCCTGGAGCCATCCGTTTCCAACAGGTACATGGCGACCCCCGGGGATTGCTGCTGCCGGTGCGGGAACGCGTCACCGGGGCAGGGATAAAATCCCAGCTTCTGGTAAAGCCCGGCCAGCACCGGGTTGTTGGTCAGCGACAGAAACCGGCGATAGCCGGCGCGACGCATCTCATCGATGAAGGCGCCGATGGTGAACACCCCGATCCGGTGGTTGCGAAACCGGGAGGAAATGGCCAGCGCGCCCAGCTCGACGGTCTCCGCATCGATTTCTTTTTTCTCCACGCACCCGACGATGATCCCGTCGATGCGGGTGACAAAAAAATTGGATCGCTTGGCATCGATGTAGGCCCGGTTTCGAGGAAGCAGATAGCCTTCGCCCCGGTACAAATTCAGAATGCCGGCGATGACGTCCTCTCCGATATCGGCTCCCAGGGGTTCGAAGACTTCGGTGAAGTTGTTGGCGATGAGCGTGCCAACCCCTTCGATGGAAAACAATTCCTGCCGGATCACCTCTTTGCCCGCGGGCAGGATGTGCACCCGATCGTAGTGGCCGGCGTCGATCTTTTCGCAAATCCGTCGCAGGGCGTTCAAGTAATTGGTGTTGGCGATGGTGGATTCAAAGTCGACCAGGGAGGTGCGAACCGCCTCGGTGGTCATGGTGTTGATGCGCTCGCCGTCGGTGTCGAGCAGACTTTTTCGCTCCACGATGATCAGTTTGAAAAAGTCCTCGTTGATGTCGAGAACGGTCTTGAAAAAATCCTGCTCCGGCAAGACCCGGATGATGGCGGCAAAGGGCAGGCGCTCTTCCAACTGCCGGAAAAGCTTCTGGTTGCCGAACCGGTTGGGGATGTTGTGGATCAGGGTGGTTTGAATCCGCTGGCGGTGAAGAAACTTGATGTCGGCGATGATCTCGGCGAAGTGATCCCGGAGGATGCCGTGCCGGCAGGCGATCAGCACCCGCTTGCCGGCAAGGGCTCGGGAATAGGTATCCAGATAGAGTTTGGGCATGGCGGGCACCGGCGCGGCCGGGGCGCCGGATGAAATCCTTTCGATCGCGTTCGAACCGATGCTGCAAAGATAGCGGTATTCGGACCTCTTCTTCGGAACCCCGGATGCCGAAACGGTCCGCATTCGCCGTGACGCTCACGCATCGCGATCCGTTCGTCTTGATTTTCCGGCCGGCTTCACGCGATTTTTGACCGAATCCGATGCCGCCTGTTGCTGCCTCAAACGGGCCAGTTCCCCGTTCAGTGCAAGCCAGCTCGCGTAACGGTTCGAATCGATACGGCCTTCGGAAACCGCGGCGATAACGGCGCATCCGTCTTCCACGGTGTGACTGCAATTTCGAAATCGGCATTGGTCGATGAGGCCGGTGATCTCCGGAAAGCTCTCCACCAGACCGCTTTCGGCATCCCAGAGCTGAATCTCCCGCAGGCCGGGGGTGTCGATGAGGACGGCGCCGCCTGGCATCACGATCAATTCCCGACGGGTGGTCGTATGGCGGCCCTTGGCGTCCGCGAGGCGGACATCCCCCACTTTCTGTCGCTCCTCGCCAAGGAGCCGATTGATCAGCGTCGACTTTCCAGCCCCGGAGGAGCCGAGAAAACAGATCGTCCGATTTTTTTCGACGTGTGCCTCCAGGCAATCCAGGCCGATGCCCATGCGGGCACTCACGGCGCAGACCGGCACGCCGGAGGACACGTCCGCCACCGCCTCGCTGCAGGCAGCGAGGTCGTCGCAGACATCGATTTTATTCAACACGATGACGGGTGCGGCCCCGCTTTCATGGCTCAAGGCCAGAAGCCGCTCCAGCCTGCGGAGGTTGAAGTTACCGTCCAGGCCCATCACGATGAAGATCACATCGACGTTGACGGCCAGCACCTGGGCCTCGACCCGGCGGCCCGGCACCTTGCGCACGATGACCGATCGGCGGGGCAACACCGCCTCGATGATTGCACGACGTTTCGAGGCCGCTCGGGCAAAGCGCACCCAGTCTCCGACTTTCGGATAATCGGCCGCGTCGCGGACGGCGTGGCGGAAACGGCCCGAAACCTCGCCCAACAGCTCTTCACCGTCGGCCGTCAGGGTATAGTAACGCCGGCTCTCGGTGACGATCCGGCCGGTATAAAGGGGGGCCGGCGTCATGGTGCGGCCCTCCGCCGATAAAATTTCGTCCTCACTCCCGATGGCTCCGCCAAAAGGGTAGAAACACTGCCGAGGGTATGCGTTGCTGTGAGATACCATGTTCCGGGCGTTGGTGAAAGGGCTGGGTGCGGCAGCCTCCGGGGCAAAGGCCTTTGCTTGTCGCGATGGGATGAAATTTCCGATCGGCTCCCCGCTAAGCCTTACCTTGGGATCGAGTTTGCCGTCGACGGACTCCAAAGAAATTCGGTGAATGATCTCCGGGGCTTTCGGCATCGCGCCGGCCGAAATCAATGCTTGCCAACCCCTCCCGATTTTTTGCATTATCCGGCAACAGCCCAAAACGCATCCAGGCAGGTGGTGTCTGGGCATCCCTTTCGATAACGAGGCTTTTTCATGATCCTTCCCGTTATTCTCGCCGGCGGCTCCGGCACACGGTTGTGGCCGTTGTCCCGTTCGCTTTTTCCCAAGCAACTCCTCGACCTGATCAACGAGCAGACCCTGCTTCAAAATACCGTGGGCCGGCTGGCGAATATGGCCGGGGCCGAGGCGCCGCTGGTGATCTGCAACGAAGACCACCGGTTCATGATTGCCGAACAGCTTCGCGCCATCGGCATGCCGGCCCGATCGATCATCCTCGAGCCGATGGGCAAAAACACGGCACCGGCCGTGGCCGTGGCCGCCATCCGCGCCCTTGCCGATGGAAACGACCCGGTGCTCCTCGTATTGCCGGCGGATCATTTCATCGGTGATACGGCCCGCTTTCACCAGGCGCTGACGGCCGGGGCACGCCTTGCCGAAGCCGGCCACCTCATCACCTTCGGCATTGTGCCCGAGTCCCCGGAAACCGGTTATGGCTATATCCTCAAGGGAGACCCCATTCCCGGATACGGCCCCGGCGACGGCACGGATCCCGAAGCGGTCGCCATCGGCCGCTTTGTCGAAAAACCCGACCGCGAGACCGCCGAATCCTATCTCGCCTCCGGCGATTATTGCTGGAACAGCGGCATGTTCATGTTCAAGGCATCCCGGGTACTGGCGGAACTCTCCCGGTG
>JBJKPT010000275.1:0-2835 GCA_046706045.1 Desulfobacterales bacterium | reverse complement strand
CCTCGGCGACATCCCCATGAACCTCTGACGCTCGGCCAGCGTCCCGATCTTCGGACTTCGAGCCTTGAATGGATGTTTTTTTCGCCGGGTTTCATTTGCATGACGGATGGCAAATGAAACCCGGATTTCTTGATGTCCCGCGCCATAGAAGCTTCCAATTACTTGCGAGCCGATTGCTTTTTGATGCCGACACCGGTCGACCCCCGAAAGCCCGGGAAGATCGCCGGAATCGCCGTCCCGCGATGATGCTTGAATCGCGGAAAGGGGAGCGCTATAGTGCAATACGCAATTGGATCATACCGAAAGGCACACCGGCGACACCGTGGGTGATTTCGGAACGCCTGGATGAAAGGATTGGGTCCGATTCCGGTGCAAAGAAGCCGAAATCGGCGGGCGGATCCGCCGTCCCGCCCCAATGGGACGTTTTCCCGCAGGCTCCGGAATCCATGAAAGGAGGCGGTGCGCCGTAGCGTTGCGTCGCTTGGCAAGAATCGTTGTAACCATCGGGACCAAAGAGGAGGACTGATGATGCGCAAGATCTTAGGGTTGTTGTCGATCGGGTCATTGGCCGTTGCGCTTGCCTTCGGATTCGCCCCATCCCAGGCACACGCCGCAAGTATCACGCTTACCTACAGCAACTTCTTTCCCCCCACCCACATCCAGAGCAAGCTTGCCGAGTCGTGGTGCAAGGAAGTGGAAAAGCGCACCGACGGCCGGGTGAAAATTCAATACTTCGCCGGCCAGACCCTGACCAAGGCTCCGCAGACCTACGACAGCGTGGTCGACGACATCGCGGACATCGGCATGTCGGCCTGCGCCTACACCCGCGGCCGGTTCCCCGTCATGCAGGCGATCGACCTGCCGTTTGGCTACCCTTCGGGTGTTGCGGCCACCGCGGCCGCCAATGCGGTGTTCAAAAAGTTCCATCCGAAAGAGTTCGATCAGACCGAGGTCATGTACCTGGACGGCCACGGCCCGGGGTTCATTCAAACACGGGATAAACCGATTCATACCCTGGCCGATCTGCAGGGCCTGAAGATCCGTTCGACCGGCATGAGCGCGCAGTTTGTCAAGGCGCTGGGCGCCACCCCGGTGGCCATGTCGATGCCCGATTCCTACCAGGCGCTTCAAAAAGGCGTGGTCGACGGTTCCGCCTATCCCATGGAGTCCAACAAAGGCTGGAAACTTGGCGAAGTCTGCCATTTCGCCACCGCCGCCTACGACGTGGCCTACACCACCTGCTTTTTCGTCGTCATGAACAAGGACAAGTGGAACCGTATTTCCCCCGAGGACCAGAAAGCCATCGAAGCGATCAACGAGGAGTGGGCGGAAAAGACCGGCGAAGCGTGGGACAGCAGCGATGTCGAGGGCACGCGGTTTTTCCTGCAGCAGGGCGGGACGATCATCGGCCTGGACGCCCGGGAAAGCGAAAAATGGCAGAAAGCCGTGGCGCCGCTGATCACGCATTACGCCAAGATGCTGGACCAGAAGGGCTACGACGGCAACGCCGTCATTCAGACGATCCGCGATACGCTGAAGGATTACGAATAGCCCGAGCCCATCCGCGGACGCGGCCTTTCGGCGATTTCGGCATCGGGGGGGTGGCGCGATTCGAATCCCGGAGACGGCAGGCCCCGCGTTTCCCCGGCTTGAATCGCCCGCCCGCACCGCGCCCACGCCATCGATCCGCGGACGGACCCGGAGCTAGTGGACATGGCCGGACCGGCGTTGCCAATGGCAAGCCGGTCTGTTCATCACCTCGACGGTCGGAAACGGATTGGGTGCATGAAATCCTTTTGGAAAGTATTTGAATTCCTGTCCGCGAAATTGAAACTCATCGGGGCGATCTGCCTCGGGATCATGGCGCTTCTGACCTGCGTCGACGTGACCGGCCGGTTGCTCCGGCACCCGGTTTTCGGCGCGGTGGAGATCGTCGCGTACTTGGGGGCACTGGCCGTCTCCATGACCCTCGCCGTTACCCATGCCACCAACGGTCACCTCGGCGTCGAGATCCTGGTCGGCCGGTTTTCCAGAAAAAAACGGGCCGTGATCGATATCGCGACGGGGGTCATGAGCTTTGTCTTTTTCTCGCTGGTGACGTGGCAGATGTTCGATTACGGCATCAGCATGAAGCAATCCGGCGAGGTCTCCATGAGCCTCGGATTTCCCCAGTATCCGGTCATTTTTGTGGTCGCCGCCTGTTTCGTGGTGTTTTCCGTCTTCATCCTCAAGGGCATTGTCAATAATTTCGCGAAATTGAGACAAAAATGAATCCCACATGGCTCGGCATTGTCGGCACTGTCGTCATGATCCTGCTGTTCATGACCGGCATGCAGGTGGCCTACGTGATGGCCGTGATCGGCTTTCTCGGGTTCGGCATGCTGATTTCGATGCATGCGGCGTTGGACCTTCTGGCCAAAAGCTTCTATTCATCCTTTGCCTCCTACGAACTGACGACGATCCCGCTGTTCATCCTCATGGGGCAGCTGGCGTTCAGCACCGGCATCAGTCGCCGGCTCTACGACACGGCGTACAAATTTTTGGGCAGCACCCGCGGGGGGCTTGCGATCACCACGGTTTCGGCCTGCACCGCTTTCGGCGCGGTATGCGGCTCCAGCGCCGCCACCGCCGCCACCATGGCCACGGTGGGATTGCCGGAGATGAAGCGGTTCGGTTACGCGGACGAGCTGGCTGCCGGCTCGGTGGCCTCCGGCGGCGGACTGGGCATGATCATGCCGCCCAGCGTGGTGCTGATCATCTACGGGATCCTGACGGAGCAATCCATCGGGAAGCTCTTCGTGGCCGGCATCGTCCCGGCGATACTGGTCACGATCC
>JBJKPT010000274.1:0-3450 GCA_046706045.1 Desulfobacterales bacterium | reverse complement strand
GTTGCACGGTCCCCGGCGGCGCATCTCCGTTACGGGAATTGGCGGGATTGGTCCGGAGCCGTTCGCAAGGTCCCGGGGAGAAACGGCATGTCCTGTACCGAGGAGGATTGGCCCGACGGGGAGGACCCCGCGCACCGGGGACCCGGCGGTCAGGGCTTTGGGGACTTACCCCCGCCTTGCGGCATAACGCGGACCAACTCAGGCCTCGACATGCAACGACCCCTTTGATAAGGAAGCCGGGGGAAAAGGGATTGCGATGGCTTCCGGTTCGCCGGGAGCGGCATGAGCTTTGATGGCGCGTTAACGTCACGACGGTTTTCGGTTAACGGCCGGAGAACGGTTGAGAAGGGGGTTGCGGGGCGCGGAACCGTTTAAAGCAGGGGGTGAGCCCTCAACGGGCTGATCCCCTGAGCTTTTTGTGAGCGGCCCGGCACGAGCGTTTCTTAAAGCCCCCCAATGGCCCATGGTCTCATGCGGCCCTTCCGGTGCCCCGGAATGCGCCGAATCGCACCGATAGCGCTGCCGGTATCCCTTTTCCGTTACGGGATGCACCACACGGGCTTTTTTCAGACGAGAAGAGGCGATGCCTTCCAAATAAAGCCCAATGTCGCCCGTCCGCACCTCGACATCGACGCGCAAGGGTGTGTTGTGAATCGATCGAGCGCCGATACCTTGCCGTGCCGGTCAATTTTGGAAGGATTTCGTGCATGACAGAACCCGTATCGCCCGCCTCGCAGGAAAATGAGGTCACGTTTGCCCGCGACCTCGGACTTTTTGATGCCACCATGATCGGCATCGGGGCCATGATCGGCGCCGGTATTTTCGTGCTCACGGGGATCGCCGCCGGCGTGGCGGGACCCGGCTCCCTGCTCGCGTTCGCCCTCAACGGGGTGGTCACCCTTTTGACCGCACTCGCATATGCCGAACTGGCCTCGGCCTATCCCAAATCCGGCGGCGGCTATGCCTTTATCACCAAGGCGTTCCCGGGTCCGGCGGGATTTGCTTCCGGCTGGATGCTGTGGTTTTGCTACATCATTGCCTGTGCGCTTTACGCCCTCGGCTTTGGAGGCTATTTCTGGACATTCATTCAAAGATTTTTTCCTCCGGTCGCCCATCTGATCTTCGGCGTCGCAGGCCACGACGCCCCGGCACTGATCATGACGGCCCTGGTGAGCATCGTTTTCATTCTCATCAACATGCGGGGTACGGCCGTCACCGGCAACGTCGAAAACATCATCACCATGGCCAAGATCATTATCCTGTGCATATTCATCGCGTTCGGGCTGAAGCGGATCTTTCAGATCCCCACCGAAGCGGCGAAAAGCTTCACGCCCTTTCTGCCGAACGGCGCCGGCGGGGTGATCATGGCCATGGGGTTGACGTTTATCGCCTTTGAAGGCTACGATCTCATCGCAACGGTCGCCGAGGAGATCAAATCCCCTGAAAAAAACATTCCCCGGGCCACGATCATTTCCCTTTCCGTCACCATCTTCATCTACCTGATGGTCTTGGTGGTCTGCATCGGGGCCATTCAGCCCAAAACCGGCAAATCCTGGCAGTTTCTGGGCGAATTCAAGGAAACGGCCATTGCCATGGCGGCCGAAAACTTCATGCCATCCATCGGCGTGATGATGATTATCTTCGGGGGCCTGCTTTCAACGGTATCGGCCTTGAACGCGACCATTCTGGCATCCTCCCGGGTGGCTTTTTCCATGAGCCGCGACAAGATGCTGCCGCTTTCCCTCAGCAGGATTCATCCCAAGCGCCGCACGCCGCACATCGCCATCGCGGTTACCGGAGTGATCGTGGTCGCCATGGCATTGCTTTTCCCGATTCAGGTCATCGGGTCGGCAGCCAGCGTCATGTTCTTGCTGACATTTACCATGGTCAATTTTTCCCTCATCGCACTGCGCCGCAAGTTCCCTGAATTGAAGGGCGGATTTCGGGTGCCGCTGTACCCGGCAACCCCCATTGCCGCCATCGTCCTCAACAAGTTTCTCGCGGTGTATCAGTTCAAATTCGATCCCCGGACGTGGTACATCGCCATGGCCTGGATCGTTCTCGGTTTGTTTATTTATTTTATGTATTTTGAAAAAATGACGGCTGCCGATTTGCCCCAGGTCCTCGAAGTCCAGCAGCCGAAAGGGACGGACACCTATTCGTATCGGGTCCTGGTCCCACTGCACAACCCCGACCACGTGATCCCCCTGATGAAACTGGCGATCCCCCTTGCCAAGGCCCGCGGAGGGGAAATCATCGTGCTGGGCATCATCGATGTCCCGATCAACCTTCCGGCCTATGAAGCCATGCGATTTGTCCGTCACAAAACGCCGCTTTTGAGAAAAGCGATCGAATACGGAAAAGGGCGGGGGGTCGAAACCCGCTCGGCGGTCCACATTGCGCATCGGGTGTGGGACGGTGTTCTGCGCGCGGCCGAAGCCGAAAAGGCATCGCTGATTCTCATGGGCTGGAAAGGGTTTACCACGACGCGCGACCGGATCATGGGCGAAGTCACGGACAAGGTCGTGAGGTATGCGCCCTGTGATCTGATCGTCGTGAAACTCATGGGGGATCGTCCGGTCCGGCGCATATTGATGACAACGACCGGCGGTCCCCATGCAGACCTTGCCGCTGAATATGTGGGCATTTTACATGATTCGGAAGGATACGAGGTGGCGTGTTGCCACGTGGTGAAACCCAATGACGGCGAAAACGAACGAGGAACACCACGCCAAAGGATCCATAAGACCATCGAATGCACGCATCTTGAAGGCAATGCCGAAATGTGCCTGTTGGAAGGCAAAAAAGTTGCGACAACCCTGATCCGCGAGAGATCGGATTACGATCTGATCGTCCTCGGGGCATCCAAGGAAGGGGTGTTTTCGAATGTTCTTTTCGGCGAAATTCCCGAAAAAGTGGCCCGTTACGCACAGACACCGGTAATGATTGTCCAGCACTACGAAGGCCCGGTCAAATCGCTTGTGAAACGGGTGTTGGGGTAGCCCGGTGCATGGACATTCGCCCGGCTTTTCGCTTAATTGACCCCCCGCCGTTTTTGAATTTCCTGCCGTCCATCCACGGATGGGCACGCGTTGATCACCCCGCGAAGGAGGTCCGAGTACCGCCGCTGCCCCCTTCCACCCCAGCCAATCGTTTGACCGGAAAAGAACACGCCCATGGCGGTCTACGATTCTCCGGACAAATGACAACGGTCTCCCGGCCATCGGTTTCTTGTCATTCGCAATACAGGAAGGGAAAAGAGGGGTCTGCGGCGAAATTTCGCAGCATTGCTTCAGGCCCCGGGAAGGGCGTCGGCGATTTCGTCGAGGAAACGGCTGCGTTCGCTGTACTGGCCCCGGCGGTAGTTGGCCGAGGTGAGAAAAAGATAACGCTCGGCCCGGGTGATGCTTACGTACATCAACCGGCGCTCTTCCTCCAGCTCTTCCGGGC
>JBJKPT010000273.1:0-1358 GCA_046706045.1 Desulfobacterales bacterium | reverse complement strand
GACCGCATGAGGCCGCCTTGACGGATTCGTTCACGGGGCAAGGCGCCAACACCCTATTCAAAGGACGCGAGCAACCGCACCGTAAAATCCCGGAGGTGGTCCACCGATGGCAGGAAGAGCCGCTCGTCCGGGGAATGCTGGTCAAGCATGGTGGGGCCGAAGGAGATCATGTCCATGCCCTCGTAAATGGAACCGATGACGGCACACTCCAGGCCCGCGTGGATGATCCGTTCCGTGGCCGGGTGCCCGAACAAACCGGCATAAACCTCGCGGCAACGGGTGAGAAGGGGGGATTCGGTCCGAGGCTCCCAGGGCGGGTAGTCCCCGACGCAGGCGACGTCGGCCGAACCAAGGCCCGCGATGGCCGCGGTTTTTTCACAGATCGCATCGAGGCGGGAGGCCCGGCAGCTGCGATGGCTGATCAGAACGTGGAGACGGTCGCCGTCAAGCCGCACCACGGCGAGGTTTGAGGAGGTTTCCACCCGGGGCGCGGCATCGAGGATCGTATCGTGGGGGCCGTGGGGAAGGGCGAGGATCCATTGGGTCACCTTCCGGCTTTCGAGCTCGGTGAGGGCCTTCCGGGAAGCGGCCGCGGGATGGGGTTCGACGGCGATCCGGAGTTTCGGATCGGTTTCGGCGTATTCGGCAGCCAGGGCGTGGGTTGCCGCCGTTGTCTCCTGGATAACGGCATCGAGGCAATCGGCCGGCACGGCCAAAACGGCCTCGGCCCGACGGGCGATGACGTTGTGCGCGGTGCCGCCGGACATGGCGACAAGCCGAAGGGGTGTCGCCCGCCCGATCCGGTCGAGGACCCGGGTGAGCACCACGTTGGCGCTGCCCCGGCCACGGCCGATGTCGAGCCCGGAATGCCCGCCCCGCAGCCCGTCGACAACCAGCCGAAGCTTCGACCAGTCCGCCGGCAGCGGCCCGGTCTCCGGTGTCCGGGTGAGCGCGTAATGCCGGCCGCCGGCGCAGCCGATGGTAAAGACCCCTTCCTCCTCGCTGTCCACGTTGAGCAGGATCCGGCCGTGAACGAATCCGGGGCGAAGTTTCAGTGCCCCGTTGAGGCCGGTTTCTTCGTCCACGGTGATGAGCAGTTCCAGGTGGGGGTGGAGAACGTCCGGGTCCAGGGCCAGGGCGAGCATCATGGCCACGGCGAGCCCGTTGTCGGCACCCAGGGTCGTGCCTTCGGCCGCGAGCCAGTCACCGTTTTCAACCATGCGGATCGGATCCCGTGAAAAATCGTGATCCGAGTCCGGCGTTTTTTCGCAGACCATGTCCATGTGGGCCTGCAGCACCACGGCGGGGGCCTTTTCCCGACCCGGGGTTGCCGGCACGTCGATGACGAGGTTTCCGTC
>JBJKPT010000272.1:0-3206 GCA_046706045.1 Desulfobacterales bacterium | reverse complement strand
ATTGCAAGGGCGTATCGAAGAACTTGCGGGAAATGTCCCACAGAGTATCACCCTTTTGGACGGTATAGTAAAAACCGGTCTCCTGTGGAATCGTTTCTTGTCCGTTGGATGCTTCGGCGAAAAGTTCTGCCGGAAACACGAAGAGGACCGCCGCTGCGACCACTACCCTGACAACCATCGAAAAAAAGACAGGAAACATGCTGGGCCTCGATTCGGTTGGAGAAGTTGATATTGTACCGTCTTACCCCTTTGGCATGTCGATTGTCAAGGAAATCCTCAATCGATATGCGGGATCTTTGCGGCCGCAGGCTGTACATCCGGAAAAAACAAGCCCCCCCGGTCCTTGGGATCCGGAGAGGCTTGTTGAGGGAATGAAACGGGGGCATTCGGCGATTTTACATCATGCCGCCCATGCCGCCCATACCGCCCATGCCGCCCATGCCGCCTGCGCCGGGCATGGGGGCGGCTTCTTTTTCTTCCGGTTTTTCAGCGACCATCGCTTCCGTGGTCAGCATCAGGCCGGCAACGGAACCGGCGTTCTGAAGGGCGAAGCGAACCACCTTGGTCGGGTCGATGACGCCGGCTGCCATGAGATCCTCATAGGTGTTGGTGGCGGCGTTGAAGCCCTGGGCGCCTTCGCTGTTTTTTACCTTGTCGATGACAACGCTGCCCTCGTAGCCGGCATTGTTGGCGATCTGGCGGAGGGGTTCTTCCATGGCGCGTATCACCACCTTGACGCCCATTTTCTGATCAGCGGGCACATCGAGGTCCGCCAGGGCTTTCATGCACCGAACCAGGGCCACACCGCCTCCGGGGACGATCCCCTCCTCAACGGCCGCGCGGGTGGCGTTCAGGGCGTCCTCCACCCGGGCCTTTTTCTCCTTCATTTCGGTCTCGGTGGCGGCGCCCACGTTGATGACCGCGACACCGCCGATCAGTTTCGCCAGGCGCTCCTGGAGTTTTTCCCGGTCGTAGTCCGAGGTGGTCTCCTCGATCTGGGCCCGGATCTGTTTGACTCGACCCTCCAGGGCGGAACGCTGGCCGGCGCCGTCCACGATGGTGGTATTGTCCTTATCGATGCTGACGCGCTTGGCCTGTCCCAGGTCATTGAGGGTGATGTTCTCCAGCTTGATGCCCAGGTCTTCTGCGACCACCTGGCCGCCGGTCAGGATGGCGATATCCTCGAGCATGGCCTTTCTCCTGTCGCCGAAACCCGGCGCCTTTACGGCCGCCACCTGCAAGGTGCCACGCAGCTTGTTCACCACCAGGGTCGCCAGCGCCTCGCCGTCCACGTCTTCGGCAACGATCAGGAGCGGTTTCCCCATCTTGGCCACCTGCTCCAGGATGGGCAGAAGATCCTTCATGCTGCTGATCTTCTTCTCGTTGATGAGGATGAAGGGATCCTCCAGGGAGGCCACCATCTTCTCGGCGTCCGTAACGAAGTAGGGGGACAGATACCCGCGGTCGAACTGCATGCCCTCCACCACGTCGAGTGTGGTATCCATGCTCTTGGCTTCCTCCACCGTGATGACGCCCTCTTTGCCGACCTTGCTCATGGCCTCGGCGATGATGTTGCCAATGGTCTCGTCGTCATTGGCGGAAATGGTGCCGACCTGGGCGATTTCCCGCTGATCCTTGGTGGGCTTGCTGAGCTTCTTGAGTTCATTGACGGCGACCTCGATGGCCTTGTCGATGCCGCGCTTGATGGCCATGGGATTGTTGCCAGCGGCCACCAGCTTCTGTCCTTCCTCGTAAATGGCACGGGCCAGGACCGTGGCAGTGGTGGTGCCGTCGCCGGCCATGTCGCTGGTCTTGCTGGCGACCTCTTTTACCATCTGGGCGCCCATGTTCTCGAACTTGTCTTCCAGTTCGATCTCCTTGGCCACGGTGACCCCGTCCTTGGTGACGGTGGGGGAACCCCAGGATTTGTCGATCACCACATTTCTTCCCTTGGGTCCGAGTGTGACGACCACTGCATCCGCCAGGGTCCTGACACCGTTGAGCATCGCTTCGCGCGCTTTCAGATCATATTTGATTAGTTTCGCCATCTTGATCGTTCCTCCATTTGAAAAAAATTATTCGATTACGCCGAGAACGTCATCTTCGCGCATAATGAGATATTCTTCACCTTCTATCTTTACTTCCGTTCCGGAATATTTCCCGAACAGAATCAGGTCGCCCTCTTTGATTTCCAGCGGGATCCGTTTGCCGTCATCACCCGTCTTGCCGTTGCCCACGGCCATAACCTTGCCCTCGGCCGGTTTTTCCTTGGCTGAATCAGGGATAATGATGCCGCCCTTGGTTGTCGTCTCTTCCTCAACCCGTTTAACCAAAATCCGATCTTGTAATGGTCTGAGTTTCATTTCCGCTTTCTCCTTTTTTCTGTTGCATTTTAACGATCACTAATATGATTGACTGTGATATCAAGAAATTACGCGACAGCCCCCATCCACCGCGGCAATTTCCCTGCTCCCTCGGAGGGGCTCTCCGGGGCGAAGGCACAGGACAAATGGATCAGATTTGCGGCTGATGAATCATTTACCTGCTGACAATAACCATAATTTCATTTTTGTAAAGGGCGGTGCGGGAAAAAAACGCTCCGGCAAGAAATTGCCCCACTCTCCCGTCCGGACGTTTTGCCCTTGGATGGATGGATCCCATTGGCTGACAGGTGGCTGGCAGCGGCCCCTATGTCTTGTCTTTTGAAACCGATTCTTTTGAAACCGATTCTGATGGTTTCTTGGATTCAGCCGATTCAGCCTTTGTGTCCTGCTTGGGCACGGCAGTTTCCTTGCCCTTCGACTTGGTGCCATACCCGTCAGCATACCAGCCTCCCCCCTTGAGATGAAAACTGCTTTGGGAAATCAACCTTGTCAGCTTCCCGGAACAGTGCTCGCACGTGGTGAGGGGAGCATCGGAGAACTTTTGAATCGCCTCCTCGACCCTTCCGCACTGGCTGCAGGCATACTCGTAGATGGGCATATTCCGAAACCTCCCGTAATAAATATTAGGACGACATCAAGGAACTGTGAAATTTAAAAAAATATATGGCAGCCTATCAAGTTGTCAAGACATTGCCTAAAAATCGCTGACCCCCTCAACCGGTTCCCGCCATTTGCGGTAATAACCGAAAACTTCGGACAGACCCAGCAGGGAGATCCCCCTGAGAATGTCATGGGTTTTCCTGTGAACGATGCCTTCCTCGG
>JBJKPT010000271.1:0-3851 GCA_046706045.1 Desulfobacterales bacterium | reverse complement strand
TCGTCAAGAAGGGCGACACCCTGTGGGACCTGTCGAAAAAATTTTCCGACAACCCCTGGCTCTGGCCGCAGTTATGGCAGGAAAACGACCAGATCCACAATCCGCACCTGATTTATCCCGGTGAACGCATCCTGATCTTTGGGAAAGACTGGACCCATCGGATCGGGGCCGAAGAAAAGGCGGCCGCCAACGTCAAAAAGACCGAAAAGGGCGCGGCCCCGTCGACACCGGCAGCATCATCGCCCCATTTCACCTATCTGGAAATCAACAGCGTTGGATTTATTCGAAAGACCGAGGCCCCGTCTTTTGGAACCATATTCAAAGACCAGGACTCCACGGTGTTGATCACCCAAGGGAATATCGTCTACATCCGTCCCAGCGGAACCATGAAAATGGATGTCGGCCGCAAATACACCATATTCCGAACCACCGATCCATTGGAGAACGCCGCGACAAACACCGTCTACGGCATCCAACACCTGCTGACCGGCGTGGTCGAAGTCACGGATATCGAATCCTCCTACGCCATTGGTACTATCGTGAAAGCCTACCGGTCGATCCAGGTGGGCGATAGACTCATGCTTTTTGAGCCGCAATCCCCGCAGATTCCAATCACCAAGAGCGTCCCGGGGCTGACCGGCAAGATCATCACGGCCGAGGATCATCAGGCCCTGGTCGGCGACTACACCGTGGCGTTTATCGACAAGGGGGCCGACCAGGGGGTTAGACCGGGCCAGCGCTACCACATCTATTACACGGAAGAAGCGGATGTCGGCGCCACGCCGGACACCAGCTCGCTCGTGACGCTGAAACCCATCGATATCGGATCGTTCATCGTCTTGCACACCGAGGCCACGACCGCGACGATCCTCATCACCCACTCCCGGCGGAGCATCGCCGCGGGCTCGCGCTTCGGGCTGAACGGTTAGACCCGTGTCCATCCCAACATGGCCCTTTTGCGCGATTTCTGCGTTGGCCGATCGGTTGGAATCCTCGAAATAGCCAAAGCTATTCCTCCGGTTCCGATCAATCGTCCGCCTCGAACGCACGCAAAATGGCCGATCCCGGGATGAACACCAGACGAGGATCAGAACAGCTCCCACGTCACCCGAAGAACCTCCTGATACGTCGTGATGCCCTGGAGCATTTTGGCGATGGCGCTCTCCCGCAGGCTCGTCATGCCTTCGGCGATGGCTTGTTTGCGGATCTGGTCCAGATCCGCGTCCGAGACGGTCATTTCCCGGATTTTTTCGCTGAAGGGCATCACTTCATAGATCCCGGTACGGCCCCGGTGTCCGGTATTGCGGCAACGGGTGCACCCCGCCCCCTGGTGCAGGTCGACCTCCCCCTGGTGGCCGACTTGTATCCCGAGGTCGGCCAGGGCGCTTGCATGCATGCGTACGGGTTCCTTGCAATTAGGGCAGATTTTCCGCAGCAGGCGCTGGGCGAGAACACCGATCAAGGTCGCCTGGATTAAAAATGCCTGAACGCCGAGATCCAGCATGCGGGTAATGGCTGTCGGGGCATCGTTGGTGTGCAGGGTCGATAAGACCAGATGACCGGTCAACGCGGCCTGGATGGCGTTCTGGGCGGTTTCCAAATCCCGGATTTCCCCAACCATGATGATGTCTGGGTCCTGCCGCAAAAGGGTGCGCAAAATCGAGCCGAAATCGACCCCCACCGCGGGCTGCACCCCGATCTGATTGAAATCCTCACACACCATTTCAATGGGATCTTCCACCGTGATGACGTTCTTCTCCGGAGAAGCGATCCTTCGAAGCGCGGAGTAGAGGGTCGTGGTCTTGCCGCTTCCCGTGGGGCCGGTGACGAGGAGAATCCCGTGGGGCAATTGAATGAAGGCGTTAAACCGCTCCAATTCGACCTCGGTAAAGCCCAGGGTTTCCAGATCCTGGAAAAGCACCTCCGGATCGGTCAGCCACATGACGACCTTTTCGCCGAATGCCGTGGGCACGGTGGAAATACGGATTTCGACTTCCACGCCCCCTTTGTCGGTTTTGATGCGGCCGTCCTGGGGACGACGCTTCTCCGACATGTCCAGGCGACTCATGGCCTTGATGCGGGAAATGATGGCGTTGTGCACCTTTCGGGGCAACTGGTAGACGGTGTGCAGCACCCCGTCGATGCGCATGCGCACGCGGGTAATCTCGCGTTTGGGTTCGATGTGGATGTCGCTGGCCCGCTGGTCGAAGGCATAGATCAGCAAATGATTCACCGCATTGACGATATGCTGATCGTTGGACGGCAGATCGTCGGTGTCCTTTAGCCGAACCAACTGTTCCAGGTTGCCCAGGTCCGGCCCGGTGCTGGCGAACAGATCTTCGGCCATGGCAATGGAGCGCTTGAAACCGAAAAACTCGTCGATCAACCGCAGGATGTCGGTCTTTGGACTGATCACCGCTTGGACCTTCAGGCCGGTGACACGGGCGATATCGTGCATGACCTCGGCGTTGAAGGGATTGGGCGTGGCAACGGAAAGCTTTCCGTCGACGTTGTCGATGGGCAGCACCAAATGTTTCAAGGCGAACATCCGGGGGATGGTGGCGGTGACCAGATTCAAATCGAGCTTCAGCGGATCGATCTTTCTGAACGGGATGCTCCATTCCTGGGCCATGGCCTGGAAAATCGTATCTTCATCCAGGGGCCGGTTCGCCTGATCCGCACGCTTGAGATTGAAGGCGCCGATGATGTCGGTGCCGGTGACCGGATTTTCAACACGGCCGCCGCCGGGCAATACCGCCGCCTTGGCCCGGCGCTCGTTATCCAACCGGGTGCGGACGGTCTTTTCCTTTTTCAGGATTTCTTGCACCTGGTTGCGGCTCAGCAGGTGTTGCTTGATCAGTATCCTGCCGATATTTTTAACGGAAAAGGATTGATCGATGGCTATTGACATGGATGCAAGCAAAGCGTGTTCCAGCCGAAATGAAAACGGGGATTCCTTCGTCTTTGCCACGGGCAGACAATTTTGTGCGAGTTCAAGGCAAACAGCCGAATTGAACCGGAGCCGTCGCACGCGATATCGAGGATCCAAACGGAAACCCCCGACGCAAAAATCGCGCAAGAAAAGCCGTCCGTGGACGGCGGCCGGGCTTTCTTACCGGTCGGTGAAAATCTCCCGCCAGACGGTTTCCCCGGATTGGGCCACACCCCCGTGAAGGACCCCGTTGTTGTACTGGTCCTTGCCGTATGACTTCAAACCATCCGGCGTGCGGATATAGAGGTGTTTATCGTAAACCACCGGCGTGGTGGCGATATTGCCCACGCGGCGGCCGTCTTCACCGCCTTCCCGGATCAGCGAGGTGCCGTTTTCTACGGAGAAGGAATAGATCCGCCCCGCATTGGCACCCGGGGCCGCCCCATCGCAAGGGTCTTCGCTCCCGGCAGTCGATGTCCCGAAATAGACCCGGCCCGCCGCGGCAAAGGCGGAGGCAAAAATCCGATGCCCGGCCGGCAGCGTCAGGGTCCATTCCAGGTCCCCCGCGGTGCACTGGGTTTTGTCATCGGTGTCGCCATAGACGAAAAAATGATACATGGCGCCATCCGGGATGAGATCATCGGCATAGGGGCTATCACCGGTGCCGAACATGACGTTGAGGTTGTAACCGATGGTGCGACCCGCCTTGAGCGAATTTTCGGCCACCACGGTCGGGGAGGACTGGATGGGGTGATACCGCTGGTCCACGGTGTTGTTGTTTTGGTCCGTAAAGTCGGTATTCAGGACACACTGTTGAATGGAATCGCCGCCCGCCGGCGAGATTCCCGGCTCGTCGGGAATCGTTACCTTGTAGAGCAAGCCCTTGTCGGAGCCGACGTAAATCCGGTCGATGTAGCCG
>JBJKPT010000270.1:0-3133 GCA_046706045.1 Desulfobacterales bacterium | reverse complement strand
TGGGGGTCGTTTTTATCGATCGGGTGCGTGTTCTCTGGTTTCACGTGGGGGACAGCCGGGTCTACCGGTGGCGTCGCCAGCGGGGTCTTGAATGCATGACAAAGGACCATTCGGCCTTTTGCGAATGGGAAGAGGCCGGCGGCACCGGCTTTGCCCCCCCGAAAAACATCATCACCCGCGCCATCGGCCCGACCGCCAATGTCAGCCCCACCCTCGGTTGGGCCGAGCTGGAACCGGAAGACGTCTACCTTCTTTGCAGCGACGGCCTGACCGACATGATCGCCGATGACGATCTCGCCGGCATCCTTGCTTCGACCCAAACCATGGACGCCATGGTCGGAAGCCTCGTGGATGCCGCCAACCGGGCCGGCGGCCGCGACAACATCAGCGTGATTCTCTGCCAAAGCGCCTGATGCGGCCGGGTTGACCGGATCCGGCTTTCGCGCGGATGCCCCTTGCAAATCCTTTTTTGTGCCGGCCTTCAGATCCGTATGGAATAGTGCAGCACGTGGGGGGAGGTGGGGTCGACTTCCCTGCCGAGACCGATGATGCCGTCTCCAATCAAGGCGACTTCGTCGTTTTTGACGTGGGCTTTTTTCTTTCCCTGCATCACCACAAACGTGCCGTTCGTGCTCTGATCGATGAGGACGAACCGGCCCCGGCGATATTCGAGGCGGGCATGGGACCGGGACACCCGGCTGTCCTGGACCACGATGTCGTTGTGCAATTGCCGGCCGATGGTGGCCGATGGCCGGCCTTCGTCGATGGTGATGGTTTCATCGGCGTATCGCACCTCAAGAACGGATCGGAGCACCTGGGTGTCAAAGCCGCCGTCGAGCATCACGGTGATGTCCTGATGTTCCCAGACAATTTCGAAGATGTTGACTTCGCCGCTCTTGCCCTTGATCGTCGTCTTGTTGATTAAGCGGGCGGCGTTGCGGATTTCTTCGGGAAGGAGCCGAAGGGTGTCTTCGGTGGTGATGATCTGCCGTTGCTTGGCCATGGCCGCCATGTGCGCGGCGACGTTGACGGCGTCTCCGAATACGTCGCCCTCTTCCGAGATCACGGGGCCGAACTGGAAACCGATGTAGATGTTCGGCGGAGAAAAATCGGGCCGATCGGGAAGGGTCAACGCGTCCATGGCCTGGTGCATCATCACCCCGGCCTCGACCGCGGTGCCGGCCGATGGAAACGTGCACATGATTTCATCCCCGATGGTCTTGATCACGGTCCCGCCGAGCCGCCGTGCGATGGTTCCCAGTTTGCAGAGGCTGGTGCCGATGATCTGTTGCGCGGTCTGATTGCCCAATACTTCATACAGGTGCGTGCTTTTCGCAATATCGGCAAAAAGAATTGCAACTTCATCGGTTTGCCGGGCCATCAAACACCTCTTGAAGGTGAGGAATAAATTGGCGTTAAAGTATCGGATCCCCCGGGGCATGTCAACGGCAATTATTCTTAGTCCTTATTATCATTGCTATTTTTTGAATAGATGTTTCTGCCGTCGATTCCGGTTTTTTTCTTCCCGGGGGCTCAGGTGGTTCGCGGAAGTGCGGGCGGTTGTCTTTGCGTCGGCGCGTGTTGATCGATCCCTTTGGCGATCACCAGCTTTTTCCCCTCCCGGATGCCGTCTTCCATCACCCGGGGGTCCGGCGACCGTGCGGCGGCCCGGCGGCTGACCACCGAAGGGTAGCGTGTTTTCAGATAGGTCCCCAATTCCGAGTCTTTTTTACGGATGAGGGCCCGGCGTTCGGCCGCCGTCATGATTTCCGGGACGGAGCGTTCGAGGGTGGTGCGAAATCCGGTGACGATACCGACGGCGTAATCGGTGCGCCGGTGCTGGGGCAGGCCGCGCGTCTTTCGGTATTGCGCCCATTGCCGGGCGATGTAGCGGTTGACGTAGTCATGGACATAGCCGGCCAGCCGGATGTTCTGCCGCGTACCGGAAATTTCCAGCACCCGTCCCATGCGTTCTTTTTCCAGCGCCCAGGCCGGTACCCAGACGCCTTCGATGAAATAAAAATCGATCAAAAGATTGGCCAGGTAATAGGCATCCCGTGGGTGACGAAGGGCGGGGCTGCCCAGAAAGCAGCTTTCGAAGCGGCGTGCGTCGCGGTTTTCGATTGCTTCGACGTTGTGGCGGGCAATGAGGGCATGGGCCTTTTTCATGGCCGATTCGGCTTCGTGGGCATTCGGGCTGCCGGAGAGGGCCATGAGTTTTCGGACCCGGCAAAGGATCCGGTCGGCGGGGAGGGCCGCATCGTCGGCAATCCGCGCATCGAGCAGGGGAAAACGGCCGGCCGCCGCGGGATTGGCGCCGAGCCGCGCACAGGCATCGCGAAAGGCCGGTCCATGGGGCGTGCCGTTTCCGCCGGGAAAAAGATGGTCCGCCAATTGATGGGCGATTTCGTGGTAGAGGACTTCCCGCACCGCGTCCCAGGAATGGGCGAATACCAGCTCGCGGCTCAACACGATTTCTCTTCGCAGGCGATCCCACTGCCCCCAGCGCGATTTGAAATCGGCCAGCCGGAACATCGGTTTTTTGAGCGCCGGCGCCTTGGCGCGCCCGGCCACCGCTTCTTCCCATTCGGCGGACAGGCCGAGCAGCGCGCGCCGTTCGAATGCGCACCGTTGCCGCTCCCTTTCGGAGTCGTCCGCCGGTTCTCCGCCGCGATCGAAACGGTCAAATTGCATGGGCTCCGGGTTTCCTTCCCGCCGCGGCGCCGTCCGTCCGGAGGCACCGGCGATCCCGTTCGATTCCGGGCCGTGGGCGCCTTCGCGGCGACGGGCCGTTGGTGAGCGGGCACCATACCGCGTTGAAGGGGAAATGACAATCGCGGTGTCCGCCCGACGGCGTCGGATCCCCATTTTCCCAAGGCGGGGAAGGGCGCCGTGGCAACCCCGGCACCCGGTTTTCCAGGGGAATCCGCCCGGCCGGACCCCGGGTGCCGGATTCCCGGGTTTTGACTTTTGGCCCGACCGTCGTTATCTGGGTCTTGACGCATCCCCGGCGGACCGGACCCCGGGAAGTCGCCGGCCCCGGATGCATAGACGTTGCCCGAAGCGCTTTCTTCGGTTTACGCAGCGGAAACGGAAAATCGGATTCAGATGGGAGGAAGTCGCCTGGCAGAGG
>JBJKPT010000269.1:0-12739 GCA_046706045.1 Desulfobacterales bacterium | reverse complement strand
CCCGGCCGCCGGGCAAGGTAATGAAGCACCTGGAATTCCGTGTAGGTCAGATCGATGGCTTCCTCTCCCGCACTCACCTGGCGCCGTCCCGGGTGAATGGTCAGGTCGTGGATGCGCACGATATCGCCCTCGTCCGGAGCCTTTTCGGCGTGCCGCCGCATCACGGCCTTGGTGCGGGCCGTGAGAACCCGAGGGCTGAAGGGCTTGGTGATGTAATCGTCCGCGCCGAGTTCCAGTCCGGTAACAATATCCGCCTCTTCGCCCTTGGCGGTCAGCATGTTGATCGGTATCTGGCCGGTGTTGGCCCCGGCCTTGAGCCGGCGCGCCACTTCCAGCCCATCGATGTCCGGCAGCATGAGGTCCAGCACGATGAGGCCGAAGGTCTCGGCGGCGACCTGCCGGAGGGCGTCCTCGCCGTTGGCCGCGCAAGCCACGGAAAAACCTTCCCTGGTCAGGTTGAACCGAACCAGTTCGAGGATATCTTCTTCGTCGTCGACAACCAGTATCTTTTCTCTTTTCATCGAAGGCCTCGTGAATGCCCCGCCCCGGATGCCGTTGCAGCGGGTGCGATTGATGGATACGGGAACTGCTTGCGGTGCAAGGAATCGGTGAGGTATGTATTCTTGTCGGGTTTGAAATATGTGAAATACTTGTTAGGTTTTGACTAGACCCGCGACCGACGCTCCCATAAGGAATATCAAAATTCGGGCCGTTGTCAAAATGCCGGGCCGTGTTAGCATTTGATTGTGTCCGTCCGGAAAGAGGCAAGCTTGGGCGAACTCGGGACGGACGGGCGATTTGGCCCGTGGCCATAACGCACGGCATCGTGAATTCAAATCGAAGCGCCCAATGCTGAAATCGCGTAAAAGGGCCATTTGCGAATGGACACCCGATAATCGTCCGGGAATGGGGCAGATGCCTCTTGATTCGGAACCCCTTGTTTTTTAAATTACAGGCGGTATGGGATACGTCTTTACCCCAAACGATGCCCAGGCATACGAACGGTGGGCCACCGACCCGGCAAATCGTGTCGTGATCGACATGGAAAGCCAGTTGATGTGGTCGCTGCTGAACCCGTCTCCCCTGGATTCCATTCTGGCCATCGGCTGCGGCAGCGGTGTTCGATTCGAAGGCCTCATCCAAAAAGGACTCCGGCTGACAGGCGTGGACCCCTCGCCCGCCATGCTCGAACTGGCGGCGGCCCGTTTCGGCAACCGCGTCGATCTCCACAAAGGCTATGCCGAGGATTTGCCCTTCGAAGACAACGCCTTTAACCTCGCCTGCCTGGTGATCGCCCTCGAATTCACCGACAATCCCCAAAAAGCGCTGGAAGAGGCCTTCCGGGTGGCCAAGGACCGGGTTTTTATCGGATTTTTGAACCGCTACGCCATCAAAGGACTGCAACGGCGGGTCCAGGGGCTTTTTTACAAATCGATTTACAGCCACGCCCGGTTTTACAGCGTCTGGGAACTCAAACGGATGGTCCGGGCAACGCTGGGAAACGTGCCGATCCGCTGGCGCTCCGTGTGCCACCTGCCGGGCACGCCGGGCGGTGGCGTCCGCCACTGGATCGAACGCTCCCCGCTGCTTCAGTGCTGCCCGTTCGGCGCGTTTGCCGGCATGGTGATCACCCCGGCGCCGCAATTTCGCACCCGCCCGCTGCCGCTGCGCTACAAGACCAAGCACACCACCCAGGCGGTCATCAATCTCGGTTGGCCGGCCTCGCAATTGACAAACCGTTCGCCGACCCGCTAGGATTCGACGAAACCGCGGGGACGCCGGCATCCGCTGCCCGGAATTCGCGTTGCTCGGCCCCGGGTGCGCCGCATCCATGACCGGTGCAAACCGCGCAGACGTGACGCATGCCTCAAGAAAGGTCACATGGAGGGCTCTATGGAAGCCTGCCTGTATGAGCGTCTGGACAAGAACCGGGTCCGGTGTGATCTGTGCAGCCACCGCTGCACCATCGCTGCCGGGCACCGCGGCATCTGCGGCGTACGCGAAAACCGGGACGGCCGGCTGGAAACCCTGGTTTACGGGGAATTGATCGCCCGACACATCGATCCCATTGAAAAAAAACCCATTTTTCACCTGGCTCCGGGCAGCCGAGCCTATTCCATCGCAACCGTTGGCTGCAATTTCAAATGCGTGTTCTGCCAGAACGCCGACATTGCCCAGATGCCCGCGGACCAGAGCGGACGAATCACCGGGAACCGGTGCACGGCGGACGCCGTGGTGGCCGATGCCGCGGCGGCCGGCTGCGCCAGCATCGCCTACACCTATACGGAGCCGACGGTATTTTTCGAATTCGTCCTCGACACCGCCCGCATCGCCAAATCCCGGGGACTGTACAACGTTCTGGTCACCAACGGCTACATGAGCGCCGAAGCCCTGGAGATGATCGCACCGGTTCTGGACGCCGCCAACGTCGATTTAAAGGCGTTTGACGATAATTTTTACCGGAAACGCTGCGGCGCGCGGCTGGCACCGGTCCTGGACACCCTGCGCCGGATGAAGGAAAAGGGAATTCTTGTGGAAGTCACCACCCTGATCATCCCCACGTTAAACGACGACGACGCGCAACTGACGGCCCTCGCCGGGTTCATCGCCGGGGATCTCGGCATCGACACCCCGTGGCACATCAGCCGCTTTCACCCGACCTACCGCCTGCTGGATCAACCGCCGACCCCCGTGGCCACGCTGCGCCGTGCCGCGGCCATCGGCAAGAAGGCCGGCCTTCGCTACGTCTACATGGGCAACGTCCCCGGCAAAGGCGGCGAAGACACCGCTTGCTGGCAATGCGGCAAGACCGTGATCGAACGCACGGGATACCGGGTCCGCCGGGTGGGGCTTTCCGCCGGGAAATGCCGTCATTGCGGGGCGGAGATCCATGGGATCGCCCTGAGTGGCTGAAGGGAAAGCGCCTCGTTTGACCCGATGCGGCATTCTTGGGCTTTCCTGATCCCGGACGTTGATGCGGAGGCCGGGATCTATTTTACCAGGCCCGCTTCCTTGAAATATTTCAAGGCGCCCGGATGCAGGGGGGCGCTGAGGCCTTCAAGCATGCTCTTTCGGGTCAGGGAGGCAAAGGCCGGATTCAGGCTTTTCAAGGTGTCGAGGTTCTCGAAAACCTCCTTGGTGACATCGTAAACGGTCTCTTCCGCTACCTTGTCCGAGGTGACCAGGGTGATCTTGACGCCGAAGCTTGACACGTTGCGGGTAGTGACCGCGCCGGGATACGCGGCAATGGGGATCACGGATTTGACGTAATAGGGGTCCTTTTCCAGAAGCTTATCGATGCCGGTGATCTCGGCAATCCGCACCTTGCGGCCGCCCATGGTGGCCGCCTTGATGACCTCGGAGGGCTGATCCACGGTGTCAAAGAAGGCGTCGATGCGGCCGTCCTGCAACAGTTTCGACGCTTCCGCGGCCTTCACCCCCGTGGCGTTTAAATCGGTATTGAAATCGATGCCCACGGTTTCCAGGGCGTCGACGGCGTACTGGCGGTTCTCGGAGCCGGGCACGCCGATATCGACGCGCTTGCCCTTGAGATCGAGAATGCTCTTGATGCCGGCGTCGATTGCGGCGACCAGGGTAACGGATTCGGTATTGAGGCTGAAAACGGCGCGAAGGTCTTTGCCGGGACCTTTTCCCGCCCAATCGGCCAGGCCGTTGACGGCCTGGTACTGCTGGTCGGAGAGGGCGATGCCGAACGGCATGCCGCCGGCCAGGACCGCATTGATGTTGGCGACCGGCCCGTCGGTTTCTTTGACCACGCACTCGATCCCGTAATCGTCTTTTTTCTGATTGACGATCTTGGCGATGGATTCCCCGGCCAAGTAATCGATACCGGTGTGCACGCCCGTACCGATGACGACCGCGGAAGGCAACGGCACGGCCGCCGGCTTTTTCGGTTTGGACGCCTCTTCTCCCCCTTTGCCGCAGCCCGTGGTGAGGGAAAGGCCAAACATCAGTGCCATGAACACAATGGATACCTTTTTCATTGCCCCCCTCCTTCGAGAGATGAACGGTTTTCTTCGGGGTATGCGGATGGTATGTCGTCCGGAGCCGGGTGCGCTGACGACCCGATGAGCGCCGCACGCCCGGCAGGGCGGTTGATGGTGCGCCGGGCGGTGACGGCAATCTCGGCCACGGTATCAGGCCAGCAAATATCAAGCCGGATTAAGAAAATCAACCGAGAGGATAAACACGGATGACCGGAAGCAGGCCCATAACGGGCAACAGGGCGCCGGCGGTGAGCGTCATCATCCCGACGTTTAACCGGGCGTCCGTTCTGGACCGGGCCGTGGCCTCGGTGCTCGGGCAGACCTTCACCGATTTCGAACTGATCGTGGTCGACGACGGCTCCACGGATGAAACGGACCGGGTTCTGGCCCGGTCCGGAGCCCGCCTCCGGGTGCATCGCCAGGGAAACCAGGGGGTGAGCGCCGCGCGAAACGCCGGGATCCGGATGGCCCGGGGGAAATGGATCGCGTTTCTCGACAGCGACGATTGCTGGCTGCCCGAAAAACTCGAACGCCAGATCGCTTTTTTCAGGGACCATCCCGATGCCGGAATCTGCCAGACCGAGGAAATCTGGATCCGAAACGGCCGACGCGTCAATCCGAAGCGCCGCCACCGCAAACCCTCGGGATGGATCTTCATCGACGCGCTCAACCTTTGCCTGGTGAGCCCGTCGGCGGTGATGATCGACCGGGCCCTCATCGATGCCGCCGGCGGTTTCGACGAGACCTTCCCCGCCTGCGAGGACTACGACCTGTGGCTTCGGATCGCGCTACACCACCCGATCCACTTGATCGATGAACCGCTCACCGTCAAATACGGCGGCCATCCCGATCAGTTGTCCCGTATGCCGGCGCTCGATCAATACCGCATCCGGGCGATCGCGCGCATCCTTTCGACCGAGCCCCTGGATCCGGCACAGGAAGCCGCGGCCCGGTCCGTGCTCATGGAAAAATGCGCGATCTACGCGGCGGGCTGCCGGAAACGGGGGCGGATCGCCGAAGCCGAGGCATGCGAGGCATTGAGCGCGAAGGCCGCTCCGGGCGGTGAAGCCGGAACGGCCTCGCCCACGCCCCCCTCTCGATGAACAAAGCACCCGCTTCCAGGAAAAATTGCGGTCCATGTGCACGGGCACAAACGGAAAACCGCCTTCTCAAAACTCTCCCTCACGCGATCCGATCGATCTCGGCCCGCTGTTTTTCCAGCCGCTTCTCAGATATCTTGACGGCCGTCTTCAGCTCCTGGGCAAAGACCGACACCTTGAACTCCTCGAGCATCCAGAAGTAGTCCTCCACGGCCGAACGCCGGGCAAGGGAGGTGGTCTCGTCGATCGCTGAAAGCAGTGTGGCGAGATGGCCCGCATGGCGCTCCACCGCCGCCGCCTTCTGGCGGTCCTTTTCCAAATCGATCACGGCCCGCTCGGCCCGGACGGCCACGGCCCGGATGTAGCGCACCACGTGAGCCAGGCGCTCCGGGTCGTAGAGCCGGACGAAATGAGCCGGAACGAGCTGTTCCAGGCCGGTGCGCAAACCGGCGATAAGCCCGGCGACGGCCGGCTGGCCCCGATGGGTGAGATCCAGGTCGTAGAGCACCCCGCGGGTGGCGTGGTAGGCCCGAATCACGTCGGCGGCCCGGTCCCGCAAAAGATCGCCCGCCGTGCTCAACCGCGGCCGAATCGATTCGGCATGGGCCTCGAAGTCGCTTTTTCGGCGGATGTCCCGGCCGAAAAGATCCTCGCACGCGCGTTGAAAGAGATGGGCCGCCACGGCATCGCCGCCCCCGAAATAGCCGGCCATGGAGACGGCGTCGGCCGGCAGGTGAAGCCGTTTTTTCAAAAACGCGAGATCCTTTTTAAGCCGCCGGCAAAAGTGCGCGATCACCCCGGCCCGGTGGGCGGCAGCGGCCCGGCGGCCATCGGAAAAAAGCCTCAGGGCGACGTTCCCGTTTTCTTCCACGGCCAGCGCGGGCCAGACCGTCCAGGTCCGGCCGTCCCCGGACTCGGCCGTAAGGGATTCGGGAAGATCCGGAAACGCCTCATCGGTGACGGCATCGGATTCCCATTGACGGCGCAACCGCTGAAGGGCCGCTTCCGGAACGGCTTCCGCGGTGTGTCCGGAAAGAATCGCCGGGTCCCGGCCGCTCGCCACGGTGCGGCCGTCCGCGGCGACGATGGCGATGCGGGCCCTCAGATGATCGGGAAGCCCTTCGCCGGGCCAGGCGGAAATCGGAATCTCGATGCCGAAGCGCCTGCGGAGAAACGAGCTCAACACCTCCACCAGGGGCCGGTCATCGTGCCGAGGCAGCTCGGCCACGATGGTGGCCACGTAAGGGGCCGCGGGCATCAAGCGCCGCCGCTGGGATTTGGGCAGCCCCCGGATCAGGGACTCGATTTTTTCGGCCAGCATGCCCGGCACCAGCCAGTCGATCCCCTTGGGATCCACCCCGGCGGCCTTTGTCGAAGGAATCCGCACGGTGAGCCCGTCGTCCTCGGCGCCGGGATCGAATCGGTAGGAAACGTCGAAACGCTCGCCGCCGACGGTGATCCCTTCCGGATACTGGGAAAGCTCGTTCGGATCCGGGCGGTAGCGCAGGAGATCGGCATCCGTGAGGCGCAAAAATTCATCGCCCTTTTCCCGCAGCAGCCGTTTGAGGGAACGGATATCGGAAATTGCCGGCAGCCGGCGAAGGTAGAATTGGACCAGGTCTTCGGTGTCGACGAGGATGTCCCGCCGCCGCACCCGGTCTTCCAGCTCGCCCACGGCCTCAATGGCCAAGCGGTTGAATTCCATGAAGGCAAGGGGCTGGCGCAGATCCCCCGCCACCAGGGCGCTGCGGACAAAGATGTCGGCGGCATCGGCGGCGTCGATCCGGCGGTAGGCCACACTGCGTCCGGAAACGATCGCGAGGCCGAAAAGCGTCACCTGCTCATCGACCACGACCTCGCCCCGGCGCCGCTCCCAGCGGGGATTCTGGTATGCGCGCACGCACAGATCCCCGCCCAGGGCTTCCAGCCAGCCGGGATCGATGACGGCGCAGGTGCGGGCAAAAAGCCGGGAGGTTTCCACCATCTCGGCGGCCACCACCCACGGCCCGGGATTCTTGAACAGCCCCGAGCCCGGAAAGATCATGACCTCTTTTCCCCTGGCCGCCGTGAAGATCTGCTTTTCCTTTCTCGCGGCGATGTTGGACAAAAACCCGCTTGCAAGCGCCTGGTGGATGGCGGCGTAACGGCTGTTCGCAAACGGGGTCTTGCCGGCCTCGACGGCAGGCGGCACGGGATCGGCCCCCGCCGGCCACGACGCGTTTTCTTCGAGGATGTCCTTGATCTGAAAGAATAAATCCCGCCACTCGCGCATCCGCCGGTAAGAGAGGAAATGGCTCCGGCACCAGCGCTTGAGCGTTCCGTCACCGGCGTTTTGGGCCCCGGCCGCGTGGTAGGCCCGCCAGATGTTCAACAGGGTCAGAAAATCGGAATTCGGATCCCGGAATGCCTCCTGGGCCCGGTCGGCCTCGGCTTCCTTTTCCACCGGCCGCTCCCGGGGATCCTGCATGCTCAAGGCCGCTGCGATCACCGTCACCTCGGAAAGGCAGCCGCGCGCGTGGGCCTCGATCAGGATGCGCGAAAGGCGCGGATCGATGGGGATTTCGGCCATCAGACGGCCCCTCGGGGTCAAGCGGTAATCCCCGCGGCCGGCCGCTTTCGGCGACGGGTTCGGGTGGATTGCGCCCAGCTCCAGGAGGAGATCGATGCCGTCGCGGATCCGCTGGGGGCTCGGCGCGTCGATGAAGGGAAAGGAATCGATCGCGCCGATCCGAAGGGCGATCATCCGGAGGAAGACATCGGCCAGGTTTGCCCGGAGGATTTCCGGCGGGGTGAACCGCTCCCGGGAGTTGTAGTCGTCTTCGGGATAAAGGCGGATGCAGACCCCGTTTTCCACCAGGCCGCAACGGCCTTTGCGCTGATCGGCGCTGCTGCGGGAGATGGGGGTCACGGGCAGGGTCGTGGGGCGGGTCCGGGGCAGGTACCGGCCGATGCGGGCCAGCCCCGTGTCGATCACGTAGCGGATTCCGGGGATGGTCAGTGAGGTCTCGGCGATGTTGGTTGCCAGAATGACCTTTCGGCCGGCCGGTCGGCCGAAGACCCGGGCCTGCTCGGATGCCGTGAGCCGGGCAAATAGCGGCAGGACCGTCACCCCGGGAAACCGGCGCCCCTCGATGAGTTCCTGGGCGTCGCGGATGCTCTGCTCGGTCGGAAGAAAAATCAGCACATCGCCGAAAGGCCCCTGGGAAAGCACCCACGTCAGTTCCCGGACAACGGCATCGACGTGGTTTTGCTCTTCCTCGCCCGACTCGGCCAGAGGCCGGTAGCGCACCTCGACCGGGTAAAGACGGCCGGAAACCTCGATGACCGGTGCGTCGCCGAACGCCGCCGAAAATGTTTCCGTGTCGATGGTGGCCGAGGTGACGATCAGTTTGAGATCCCGCCGCCGCGCCAGGAGCCCTTTGACGATGCCCAGCAAAAAATCGATGTTAAGGCTCCGCTCGTGGGCCTCGTCGATGATCAGGGTGTCGTAGCGGCGCAGCAAGGGGTCGGAACGGGCCTCGGCCAGGAGGATGCCGTCGGTCATGACCTTGATAAACGGATCGCGGCCGGCTTCTTCCCGGAACCGGATCTTGTAGCCCACGGCCCCGCCCACCGGTTCGCCGAGTTCCTCGGCGATGCGCTGGGCCACGGCGATGGCGGCGATGCGCCGCGGCTGGGTGCACCCGATCCATCCCTCGATGCCCCGTCCGGCATCGAGGCAGAACTTGGGCAGCTGCGTGGTCTTGCCGGAACCGGTTTCCCCGGAGACGATCACCACCGGGTGCCGCTCAATGGCCTCGACAATGGCATCTTTTTTTTCGACGATCGGAAGCTCGGGGTAGGCGGCAATCCGCGGGCGCTCGTCGATCCGCCGGCGCCGGGCGGCCGCTGAGGCCTCGAGCCGTTGCCGGACGGCGGCCAGCGCCTGCCCATCGGCCTCGGCATTCCCCCCGCCCGGCCAACCGCCGAGACGGCGCAGCCGGAACCGGGCCCAGGCCCGGTCCTTTGAAAACGCCTGGGAAAACAGGAGGTCGATGGATCTGCGGTTTTCGGGTCGCATGATTTTCGGATCAAATCCATTCCCCGGCGCCGACCGTGGCACCGATTTCTTGAAATCTGCAGCGGGTCCGCATAGTATGAAAGGGTTGCATCCGGTGTCAAATTGATTGGTCATTTGCCCTTGGTCATTGGTCATTGGTAACGACGAACACGGGCAGAAACCGCGCAAGCGGTGTGGTTTTGAACAACGCCTTTTCAAGGAGCCGATCATGCGCTTTGTGGTCATCGGCGGCGACGCCGCGGGAATGAGCGCGGCCAGCCGCGCCAAACGAAACCCTCCGGACATGGACGTCACCGTTTTTGAAGAGACGATGGACGTTTCCTACAGCGCCTGCGGCATGCCCTACAACATCGCCGATCCCGCGCGGGACGTGGAGGACCTGGTGGTTCGCCGTGCCGAGACGTTTCGGGAAAAACAGGGCATCCAACTGGAAATCGACCACCGGGTGGAGGCGATCGATGTCGTGGCAAAAACCGTCTCGGGAACGACCGGTTACGGCGATGCCTTCAGCACGGGCTATGACCGGCTGCTCATCGCCACCGGGGCCTCGCCCCTCATCCCGGCGTTTCCCGGCACGGACCTGCCCGGCGTCGTGGCACTCAAACACCTTTCCGATGCCCGTCGGATCAAACGTTACCTGCACGAACGGTCGGTGGTCCGGGTCGTCATCGTCGGCATGGGCTATATCGCCCTGGAGATGGCCGAGGCCTTGAGTGCGCGGCGGATCGGGGTCTCCCTGATCAAACCCCGCAAACGGCTGCTGCCATGGATGGACGCCCCCCTGGCCGATGCGCTCCGCAACGAATTGATCGCCAACGGGGTCGCCGTCTTCGACGGTCACGAAATCGCCTTTATCGAACCTTCCGGCGCCGGCCTCAGGGTCAAGGCCGATGACATCACCCTCGCGGCCGACCTGGTCCTGATCGCCACCGGCATCCGGCCCAACAGCGAGCTGGCCCGGGATGCAAACATCGCCTTGAGCGTTCACGAGGCCGTCGCAACCGACACCCAATGCCGGACCTCGGCTCCGGATGTGTTCGCCGCCGGCGATTGCGCCGATGCCCTGCACGTGGTGAGCGAAGAACCCGTCTGGATCCCCCTGGCGCTCAGGGCCAACCGCGCCGGATGGGCCGTGGCCGACAACGTCTGCGGCGTGCCGACAAACCTTGCCGGGGTCGCCGGCACCGCGGTTTTCAAGGTGTTCGGCCTCGAGGCGGCACGTACCGGGCTGACCGCCGGGGAAGCTGCCGGCGCCGGGTTCTCACCGGTTTCCGTGACCATCACGAGCCGGTCCCGGGGACATGCCTACCCCGGTGCTTCGGACATTCTCGTGCACATGGTTGGGGATGCGGCCACGGGGCGGCTGCTCGGGGTGCAGATGGTGGGCCGCGACGGGGTTGCCCACCGCATCAACGCACCGGCCGTGGCCCTGCACCATCGGCTCACCGTCGCCGAATACAGCCAGACCGATCTGGCCTATGCCCCGCCCTTCGGCCCCACCTGGGACCCGACGCTGGTGGCGGCAAACCAGCTGCTGAAAAAAATATCGCCGTGAAAACGGCATGGCCGCGATCAAACCCGAGAAGGAGAACCGATGAAAAGCTTTCGTAAGGAACTCTGGTTTGAGGTCCCCACCCGCCGCGCGTTCATCAACATCACCCCCCAGGTGGAGGAATGCCTCCGGGAAAGCGGCGTCCGGGAAGGCCTCATTCTTTGCAACGCGATGCACATCACAGCGTCCGTCTTCATCAACGACGACGAGGCCGGTCTCCACCAGGACTACGACCGGTGGCTCGAAACCCTGGCCCCCCATGAACCGGTGGCTCAGTACCGGCACAACGTGGGCGAGGACAACGCCGACGCGCACATGAAGCGGCAGATCATGGGCCGGGAGGTGGTGGTGGCCGTCACCGGCGGGCGGCTCGATTTCGGCCCATGGGAGCAGATCTTTTACGGCGAATTCGACGGCCGCCGGCGAAAACGCGTACTGGTCAAAATCATCGGGGATTGAGCTCGCTATCAAACCGTCTCTCCCTTGCCCCCCTCCCTCCCCCACCGCATGGGCTGTGAAGGCGGCTTCAACCGTGCACGTACACGTGAACGTGCACGGCTTTTCAGCTTTAAGGGATACGCTTCCACAGATACCCTGGATCGTGTTTCGACCTCGACCCAAAAGATGATCCGGGAATCTCCGTGCACGTGCACGAGCAACGTGTACGTGCACGTTCACGAAGGTCTTGAAACATCTCGGCGGCGCGCTTTGACAAGAGATCCTGCGGCACCCCCTTGACAGCGTGGCGCGAATCTGGCAAGCACTCTATTTCCGCAGGACCGCAACGCGCGAAGGCGCTTGCACACACGGATCCGCGATCCGTTCCGGATCGGACCGCCGACCGTCGCCGGACGCCGTCATCAATGGTAAAGGGAAAACGCATGGAATCTGAAAGCAGACTCGAACGAATTCTGAAGGCCGGGCATTTCGCATTCACCGGAGAACTCGGACCGCCGCGCGGAGCCAACGTGGAACACCTCCGGGAAAAGGCGCACCCTCTCAAGGGCATGGTCGATGCCGTCAACATCACCGACAACCAGACCGCCATGGTCCGAATGTCCAGCTGGGCCGCGGCGCTTTTCGCCATCCAGGAAGGTCTGGAACCGAATTACCAGATGGTCTGCCGCGACCGCAACCGTCTTGCCATGCAGGCCGATGTTCTCGGGGCCTACGCTCTGGGCATCCGCAACATGCTCTGCCACTCCGGCGACCACCAGCAGTTCGGCGACCACCCCTATGCCAAGGGGGTCTTCGATCTGGATTCCATCCAGTTGATCCAGATGGTGCGCTCGATGTGCGACGAGGGCAAGTTTCAAAGCGGCGCCGATATCGACGTCCCGCCGAAGATGTTCATCGGGGCCGCGGCCAACCCCTTTGGCGAGCCCTTTGAATGGCGGGTCCACCGGTTGGCCAAGAAGGTGGCGGCCGGGGCCCATTTTATCCAGACCCAGTGCATCTACAACATGGAACGGATGCGCACCTGGGTGAAACAGGCCAATGACATGGGGCTTACGGAAAAGGTCTACATTCTCGCCGGCGTCACCCCCATGAAGAGCATCGGTATGGCCAAGTACATGGCGACCAAGGTGCCGGGCATGGATGTGCCCGAAGCGGTCATCCAACGGCTCCAGGGCGTCGAGCGCAAGAAAGTGGCCGACGAAGGCATCAAGATCGCCTGCGAGCAGATCCAGGAATTCAAGGAGATGAAGGGAATCCACGGCGTCCACCTCATGGCCATCGAATGGGAGCACAAGGTCCCGGAAATCGCCGAGCGCGCCGGCATGTTGCCGCGCCCCGAAGTTTAGTCGGCCGACGGTCGCCGCGATCCACAACCGAAACCGCGTTTGCAGGAGAACGCCATGTACAATCTGGTTCGGGGACCCCTGTTCTGGGTCGCCATCTTCGTGTTCATCCTCGGCACCGCCTATCAGGTGGTCCGCTTCCTGGCGCTGAGCGACGAGAAACGGCCGGCACCGCGCAAACCGCCGGCCGGCACGAAAATGGCGGGAAAACCGACGCT
>JBJKPT010000268.1:0-2860 GCA_046706045.1 Desulfobacterales bacterium | reverse complement strand
TTCTCGTGCTCATCAATTTCCTGGTCATCCTCAAAGGCGCCGGCCGGATCTCCGAGGTCGCGGCCCGGTTCACCCTGGACGCCATGCCCGGAAAGCAGATGAGCATCGACGCGGACCTGAACGCCGGCATCATCGACGAAGCCGAGGCACGGCACCGGCGGGAGACCGTGGCCCGGGAATCCGAATATTACGGGGCCATGGACGGGGCAAACAAGTTCGTGAAAGGGGATGCGGTGGCCGGCATGGTCATCACCGGGATCAACATCGTCGGCGGCCTGATCATCGGGGTGTTTCAAAACGGGATGAGCTTTGCCGACGCGGCCCACACCTACACCCTGCTCACCGTGGGCGACGGCCTGGTGAGCCAGATCCCGGCGCTCATCATCTCCACCTCCGCGGGGATCATCGTCTCCCGCGCCGGGGCGGAATCGAGCCTTGGCCGGGAAGTCACCGGGCAGTTGCTGAACCAGCCCAAGGCCATCGCCATCGCCGCGGCCGTTCTCTTCGGTTTCGCCCTGGTGCCGGGGCTTCCGACCCTGCCGTTCATGGCGCTCTCCGCCATCTCCGGCACCTTGTCCTATCTGCTGCTGCGGGCCGGCCAGGAAGGGAGCCAACCTTCGGCGGCCGAAGACCCGGGCCAGGCCAAGGCGTCCGGTCCCGAACCGGTCAAGCTGCCGTCCCCGCTGGACATCCTGTCCCTGGAAGTCGGCTACGGGCTGATTCCCCTCGTCGACATCGAGCAAAACGGAGAACTGCTCGACCGCATCAAGGCGATCCGGCGCCAGGTTTCCCAGGACATCGGTCTGCTGGTGCCGTCCATTCACATCCAGGACAACATGCAGTTCCGCCCCGGCGAGTACGCCATTTTTCTAAAGGGAAGCGAGGTCGCCCGGGGCGAGCTGATGACCAATTTTTTCCTGGCCATGAATCCGGGCGACGGACCGGATAAGATCGACGGGATTGCCACCAAGGAACCGACCTATGGGCTGCCGGCGGTCTGGATCAAGCCGGAAATCCGGGAGGCGGCCATTTCCAAGGGGTATACGGTGGTCGATCTCGCAACGGTGATGACCACCCACCTTTCGGACGTGATCCGGCGCCACGCCCACGACCTGCTCGGCCGTCAGGAGGTCCAGGCCATGCTCGATCAGCTGAAGGAAACCCATCCGCGGGTGGTCGATGAACTGGTGCCGAACCTGCTGCCCCTGGGCAGTGTCGTCAAAGTCCTGAAAAACCTCCTCCGGGAGCAGGTGCCGGTGCGCGACTTTCTGACCATTCTGGAAGCGCTGGCCGACTGGGCGCCCCTGACCAAGGACGTTGACACCCTCACCGAGTACGTTCGTCAAAGCCTCGCCCGGACCATCACCCGGTTGTACCGGAATCCGGACAACACCCTGCGGGTGGTCACCCTGGATGCCCGGGTTGAGAAAGCCATTTCCGAAGGTCTCCAGCAGACCGCCCACGGCAAATACCTGGCCATGGATCCACAGGCGGCCCAGACGATCGTCCGGAACCTGTCCACGGCGCTGGAAGCATTTACGGCATTCAACGAACAGCCGTTGGTGCTCTGCTCGGCCCCGATTCGTTCGCACCTCAAGAAACTGGTGGATCGGTTCATGCCCGATCTTGCCGTGTTGTCCTACGACGAGATCCTGAACCGCGTCAACGTTGAATCCATTGGCATGGTGACGATGTAACATGCAGATCAAACGGTTCGAAGCAAAGGATATGGCCACGGCGCTTGCCATGATCAAGCAGGAATTCGGCCCCGAAGCGGTGATCCTTTCGGCCCGGACGGCGACGAAATCCGGCATGCTCGGTCAGTTTTGGAAAAGCGGCGTGGAGGTGACGGCGGCCATCGATCCGGCCGTGGTTCGAAGCGAGGCCCAGGACCCCGCGCGGGCCGGGGCCGGTCGCATCGATACGGTTTCCATCGGCGGCCGGTCCAACGAGAGTCCTCCCAAGGGACGCATGATCCGCTTTGTCCGGAAACACCTTCCTGAACGAAGTCATGGAGAACCCATCATGAAAACGGAAAACGATCGCGTGACGACGCCATCGAATACGGCCGCCGAAGTCTACGACCGGCTGACATTCCACGGCATTGCGCCGGAATGGCTCACGGTCCTGGAAGATCCGCGCTTCCGACGCCCGGGAAGCGGTTTCGGTTCGCCGGAACGGCAACTTCGCGAGGCCGTGACCCGATTCCTGGATGCGGCCGGCGTGAAGGTCAACGATCCCGCCGAAGACCCGAACCGGCCCCTGCGGCTTGCCTTTGTCGGGCCGACCGGGGTTGGCAAGACCACCACCATCGCCAAACTGGCCGCCCGGTACGCGCTGGAGCTGAACCGGTCCGTCGCCGTCATCACCATGGACGCCCGGCGAATCGGCGCCCTGGAGCAGATGTAGCAGTAAGCCGGCATCATCGGCATCCCGGTCGCCCTTGCGACCGACGCCTCCTCAATGATCGACGCCCTGGCGCGGTTCCGGGATACCGACGTCGTGCTGATCGATACCCCCGGCATCGGGTCCAAACAAAAAAGCGCGATCCAGGGTCTTGCCGACCGGTTCCGGCCCCAACCCGACGTCCGGATTCACCTGGTCCTCAGCGCCACGGCAAAGGACGAGGACCTCACCCACACCCTGGAGCGGTACCGGCGGGTGAAGCCCGACGCCCTGGTGTTCACCAAGCTTGACGAGAGCCTGACCTTCGGCGGATTGATCAACCATGCCCTGGCCGCAAGCCTGCCCGTGGCCTATCTCTGCGCCGGCCCGCAGATCCCCGAAGACATCCTGCCGGCCACCCACCGCCATCTGGCCGATGCCCTGCTGGCCGATGCCCTGCTGGCCGATGCCCTGC
>JBJKPT010000267.1:0-7055 GCA_046706045.1 Desulfobacterales bacterium | reverse complement strand
CACGAGAAGGACGGCTCCTGGCGCGTCTATGACGTGAAGGTGGAGGGTATCGGCCTGGTGCTCAACTATCGGCACCAGTTCGACGACTACTTCGACACCGCCGGAAACACACCGGCCCGCCTCATCGCCCAACTCAAAGACAAAGTAAAATCCCAATGATCCGGTTGCCCGGCGGGAAAAATCGGAGCCGTGCGGGTCTTGCCGTCACGGCCGCTCTTTTGGTGACGATCGCCCTCATCTTCTGGATCTGCGTCTCGCCGGCGCTCGCCGCCGCAGCGGGGAAGCCCAAGGGTGGCGACAACGCGTGGGCCGACGATACGGATCTTTTCGGCGGCGGGCTCAACCGTGCGACGCCCGCGGTGGCCGATCCCCTGGAGCCGGTGAACCGCGTGGTCTTTCAATTCAATGACAAGCTCTATTTTTGGGTGCTGAAGCCGATTGCCAAAGGATACCGGTTCGTGATCCCCGAACCGGCCCGATTGGGCGTGCATAACTTTTTCTACAATCTTTTGACCCCGGTACGACTGGTCAACTGCCTGCTCCAGGGCAAGATAAAGGCCGGCGGCGCAGAGCTCGGCGCCTTCATCGTCAATACCACCGGCGGGGTTCTCGGAAACTGGCGGCCCTCGGAACGGGAACCGTCATTTAAGGGCAGCGACGAGGACCTGGGGCAGACCCTTGCCAAATGGGGGGTGGGAAACGGCTTCTACCTCGTGCTGCCGTTGCTTGGTCCATCGACCCTGCGCGACGCCGTTGGAACGGCCGGCGACGGGTTTCTCGATCCGGTCTATTACGTCAACCCCACGGAAGACGCCGTGGCCATCTCTGCGTTCAGAACCGTCAACCACACCTCGCTGCACATCGGCGATTACGAGGCGATCAAGAATGCGGCCATCGATCCCTATGCCGCTTTCCGGGACGGGTACCTTCAGTACCGGGCCGAAAAAATCCGGGAATGAGCGGAACTCTTGACACGGCTCAGGAATTGAATAGAGTGGAGGCGATTTTTCCCAATCGCCAGCGCAGCGGGTTTTCGCCGGATCGGGGGATCCGGCGCCTCCGGCCTTTCGACCCGAAGCCTGTGCCCATGGGCAGGGGTTTATCATCAATCAAGGAGCCAAGATGAACTGGAAGGTATTGGTCAGCGACAACCTGGGACAAGTGGGCATCGACATGTTCAAACGGCAGAAGGGCATCGCGGTCGATGTGCGCACCGGCATGTCCGCCGAAGAACTGACCGCCGTGATCGGCGACTACGACGCGTTGGTCATTCGCAGCGCCACCAAGGTCACCGAATCGCTGCTGAAGGCCGGAAAGCGGTTGAAAGTGGTCGGTCGAGCCGGTATCGGACTGGACAACGTGGACATTCCGGCCGCGACCAAGCGCGGGGTGGTCGTGATGAACTCCCCGGGCGGAAACGTCGTCACCACGGCCGAACACACCATTGCCATGATGCACTCGCTCAGCCGCAACATTCCGCTTGGCACCGCTTCGCTGAAAGACGGCCGTTGGGAGAAAAAACGGCTTGAGGGCCGGGAATTGTTCAACAAGGTTCTGGGGGTGATCGGCTTTGGAAAGATCGGGTCGATCGTGGCCGATCGGGCCCGGGGCTTGAAGATGCAAGTCATCGTCTTCGATCCTTTCGTGGACCCGGACCGTGTCCGGGACGCCGGTTTTGAATACGTCGCGCTGGAGGATCTTTATGCCCGCGCCGATTACATCACGGTTCATGTGCCGAAGTTAAAGGATACCGCGGGCATGATCAACAAAGACGCCTTTGCCAGGATGAAAGACGGCGTCATGGTGATCAACTGCGCCCGCGGCGGCATCATCCACGAAGGCGATCTCTACGAGGCCATCACTTCGGGCAAGGTGGCGGGCGCGGCCCTGGATGTCTTTGAAACAGAGCCGCCCGGTGAGCATCCGCTGCTCGGCCTCGATCGGGTCATCGCCACCCCCCACCTGGGAGCAGCGACCGCCGAAGCCCAGGCCAACGTGGCCGTGGCCGTGGCCGAACAGATCATCGATTATCTCTTGAACGGCACGGTTCGAAATGCGGTCAACGTGCCGTCGGTCACCGGCGAGCTGCTGGAAATGATCGGGCCGTACCTTAACCTGGCCGACAAGCTCGGTAACCTCCAGGCTCAATTGATCTGCGGGGCGATCAAGGAGGTGGCCGTCGAATACATCGGTGACTTCCAGGGGTTGGACATGAGCCCGGTCACCACCGCCGCGCTCAAGGGGCTCCTGGCCCATGAGGTCAAAGACGATGTCAATTTCGTCAATGCCCGGGTCATTGCAAAGGAGCGCGGCATCAAGATCATCGAGACGACCGCGGCCGATTCGGATGAGTACGTGGCCATGATCACCATGCGGGCCGTGACCACCGAGATGGCCACCACCGTCTCGGGAACCCTGTTCGGTAAAAACGATCCCCGAATCGTGCGCATCAACAGTTTCCGGCTGGAAATGGTGCCCGAAGGACACCTCGCGCTGGTGTACAACGTGGATCGACCGGGCTCCATCGGCGAAATCGGCACGACCATGGGCAAGCATGGGATCAACATCGGCAAGATGCAGGTGGGCCAGGATCGTGAGGGCGAAAACAACATCATTTTCATGTGCACGGACAGCCCGATTCCCGATGCGGTGTTCGAGGAACTTCGGCAATTGGGTTCGGTGCGAATGGCGATACCGTTGGAATTCTGACCGTCGCGCTTTGTGCGCAAAGAGGGTGCTCCATGGCGGACAACGACAAGGGATTCGTTTTCGGCAAGGCGGAGGATAAAACGGAAACGGGCACGGCGCTGCCAACAGTGAATTTTTCCACGTTCATCATCTCACTGAATGCCTCGGCCCTGATGCATCTGGGAATGATCGAGGAACCGGAGATCGGGAAGAAAACGAAAAATCTCGACCTGGCCAAGCAGGCCATCGATACCTTGGCCATGCTCGAAAAGAAAACCCAGGGAAACCTGACCTCCGACGAATCGAACATGCTCAAACACATCCTCTACGATTTGCGCATCATCTATGTCAGAGAGCGGGGCTGATCCGGTCTCGGCGGGGTATCCGCCCGATAAAGGATGTGCGCCGCCCCGGCAATTTTCCGGGAACGGCGCGAGACCGCGCTGCCGGGAAAGCTTTCGGTTACCGGTGCCATCTTAAGACCCCGCCCCAGGAACTTTGCCCATCGCCATGGATCTCCTCTCCCCAGCCAAGCTGAATCTTTTCTTATACATCGTCGGGCGCCGGCCGGACGGATACCACGATCTGATTTCCCTGATGGTTCCCGTCGATCTTTGCGACCGGATCCGCATCCGATTCGGCGGTCGCGGTATCCGGGTTGCCTGCTCGGATGCCCGGGTGCCGGTAGACGGCTCCAACCTGGCCGTACGGGCCGCGGCCACGATCCAAAAACACCTGGGAAAACGGGACGCCCTTCGCATCGATATCGAAAAACACATCCCGGTGGGGGGCGGACTGGGCGGCGGCAGCAGCAATGCCGCCTCGGTTCTCCTTGCCCTGAATCACCATTACGGCCACCCTCTGGCCGTCGATCAACTGGCGGCCATCGGAAAGGGGATCGGGGCCGACGTCCCCTTTTTCATTTTCGGAAAACCGGCTTTGGCCACCGGCATCGGAGAGTGCCTCACGCCGTGGCCGTCGCCCTTGCCGTTTCACGCCGCGGTGGTGTTTCCCGGGTTCGCGATGTCCACCGCCGCCGTCTACAAAGGCTTGAATTTGGGATTGACAAATTTTCGAATTCACCCTAAACAGGTTCTTTTGAAAGAAAATCGGTTCGTTCCGGAAGAGGATCTTCACAACGATCTGGAAGCGGTTGTTTGCCGGGCGTTTCCGGAGGTGACGGCGCTAAAAACGGCGCTGCTGAATCTCGGAGCAATCGGTTCATCGATGACGGGAAGCGGTTCCAGCGTTTTTGGATTGTTTCCCGATGCCGGCAGCGCCCAGCGGGCCTGTCAGGATCTGGCCCACCGGGGGGACATGGCGTGCTTCGCGGTGAAGTTGTTAACGGATACGGCGGAGGTTTGCGCCAACAGTCATTATTTCCTGAATGCAACGCAGCCCGGCCGTCGACCTTCATTGTAGACCATCGGCTGCGTTTTTATTTGACGCGTGTGTTTGGTCGGCGTGCTGGGGCGTCGTCAAGCGGCTAAGACACAGGATTTTGGTTCCTGCACTCGGAGGTTCGAATCCTCCCGCCCCAGCCAATTTTTACCCGCACGGCGGAACTGGATGCCGTAATGAGTGATTTCGTTATATTTTCAGGAAATTCCAATCCTGCCCTGGCCCAGAAAATCTGTGACTACCTCCATGTCCCCATGGGCGACGCCAAAGTCAAGACCTTCAGCGACGGGGAATTGCAGATCGAGATCAACGAGAACGTCCGGCTGAAAGATGTCTTTGTCATCCAATCCACCTGTCGACCGGTAAACGACAACATCGTGGAACTGCTCTTGTTGATCGACGCGTTCCGTCGCTCGTCGGTCCGGCGCATCACCGCGGTGATCCCCTATTACGGCTATGCCCGGCAGGACAAAAAGGTGGCCCCCCGGGTGCCCATCAGCGCCAAGCTCATGGCCGATCTGATCCAGACCGCCGGCGCCAACCGGGTGATCACCATGGACCTGCATGCCGGCCAGATCCAGGGGTTTTTCAACATTCCGGTGGATCACCTGTTCGCCGCACCGGTAACCATTGAATTGATTCGCAGCAATTTCGACGGCGGGGTCGTGATCGTTTCCCCCGATGCCGGCGGGGCCGAGCGAGCCCGCGCCGTCGCCAAGCGGCTCGGCGCCGAACTGGCCATCATCGACAAGCGCCGCAGCGCGCCGAACCAAGCCAAGGCCATGTCGGTGATCGGCGATGTGCAGGACAAAATCGCCGTCATCATCGATGACATGATCGATACCGCGGGCACCCTCACCGAGGCCGCCGCGGCCATTACCCGCAAGGGTGCCGTCGAAGTGCATGCCTGCTGCTCCCATGCCGTGTTATCCGGGCCGGCCGTCGACCGGATCATTGCATCTTCCATAAAAAGCGTCATTGTGACCGACACCATTCCCTTGAGTCCCGCGGCCGCCAGCTGCGGCAAGATCCAGGTGGTGTCCATTTCAAAACTCTTCGGAGAGGCGATCATCCGCAGCCATACCGGCGATTCGGTCACGTCTCTCTTTGTCTAAGTGGTTGATTTCAAGGAGGAATTAATTTTGGACTTCATCGAACTTAACGCCACCACCCGAACCACCACGGGCAACGGTCCGGCGCGCCGTCTCCGCCAGGGCGGCAAATTGCCGGCCGTGCTTTACGGCCCGGATACGGCCGCGACGATGCTGGCGGTGGATGCCCATGAACTGAAGTTGGCACTCAGGGACGGGTTCACCAAGGCCCTGTTCCGGCTGACCATCGACGGCGCCGGCCAACGCCCGGTCATGATCCGGGAGCTGCAGACCCATCCGGTCACCGACGCGCTGATCCATGCCGATTTTTTAGAAATCGACATGAAACGAAAAATTACGGTCATGGTGCCGGTCGTAACGGTCGGAACCTGCGTCGGGGTGGAAATGGGCGGACTGGTGCAGGTGGTTCGCCGGGAACTCGAAGTCGAGTGCCTGCCGAGTCAGATCCCCGAGTCCATCCAGGTGGATGTGACGAAACTGAACCTGGGCGATGCCGTCCACGTGAACGAAATTCCCGTTGTCGATGGAATCGAACTCGTTTACGAGAACAATTTTACCGTCGTCGTCGTCACCTCTCGAAGGATGGAGGCCGAGACCGTCGAAGAAGAAGGTGAGGCTGGAGAAGCCGCCGAAGCCGAATCCGCCGAATAAGAACGAAAACACCGATGTCGATTACCGGTGACGGACCGATGGATCCTTCGTTGGTGGAGGCCGAACCCGCTGCGGGAATTCCCGAACCGCCCATCGGCATGCTCGTCGGGCTCGGCAATCCGGGGCAGGAGTACACCAATACCCGGCACAACATCGGTTTTTCGGTCCTGGATCGGGTATCCGAACGCTTTCGGATTCCGCTCGATCACAACGATTTTGGTGCTCGTTTCGGCATCGGCGATATCCACGGCAGGCGGACGTTTCTGATCAAGCCGATGATGTACATGAACCGCTGCGGTTTGCCGGTTGCCTCGCTTTGCTCCCAGTATGGTCTGACCTGCCAAGAGATGTTGATCGTGCACGATGACATCGATCTGGCGTTTGGAAGATTAAAAATAAAAAGGAAAGGGGGCGATGGAGGACACAGAGGACTGCGATCGTTAATCGACATGTGTGGTCATGGTGATTTTGTACGGCTGCGCATCGGTATCGGCCGATCGGAAGGGGGCGCAGACGTCATCGAACACGTTTTAAGCGAATTCTCCGATGGCGAAAAACGCGTTCTTGGCGCGATCCTTACGCGGGCCTTGGCTGCCGTGATCACGATCCTTCGCCACGGTGTGAAGGAAGGAATGAACCGGGTCAACCGCAGAAATCCCACCCAATTTATCTAAACTGCATGGAGGAGAGAATGAACGTTGTATTCAAAAATATTCCGCTCGTATGCACCCTTGTCGGCGTGATCGGCGTGCTCTACTCGCTCATCATGGCGTCTGTTGTCAAAGGCGCTCCGACGGGTAACGCGAGAATGGTGGAGATCGCCGACGCCATCAAGGAAGGCGCCATTGCCTACCTGAACCGCCAGCTCAAGAGCGTGGCCATCGCCGGCGCGCTCATCTTCACGGTCATCCTGGTCGGCTACGGCAGCACCAAAGGCATCAATGTCGGCTTGAAGACCGCCCTCGGCTTCCTGGTCGGCGCCGTGGCTTCCTATGCGGCCGGCTACATCGGGATGCGCGTCTCGGTCATCGCCAACGTGCGCACCGCCGAAGCAGCCAAGAAAGGCATGGCCGCGGGTCTCTCCATGGCCTTCAAGGGCGGCTCGGTCACCGGCCTGATGGTCGTCGGCCTGGCCCTTCTCGGCGTCACCGTCTTCTATGCCTTCGTCCGCGTGGTCGCGCCGCTCATCTGCCTGGCCTTGGC
>JBJKPT010000266.1:0-1160 GCA_046706045.1 Desulfobacterales bacterium | reverse complement strand
TTCATGTGAAGGGCGGCGTTGACCGGGTCTCCGGCGGCCGGGGCGGGCGGGTTCAGGGGGGCGGGGCGCCCGGCGGGCCGGGTTGAGGCACGGTTTTTGTCGGCTGTTTCCATGAATTACGGTCCGTCGATCGGATGGCGGTTCAAGAAGTGCCGCACCTGAACGAGCACGGCCCGGGGTTCGTCTTCCAGGAGGTAATGCCCGGCGTGGTCAAAGACGTGGGTCTCGGCATCCGGAAACCGGCGACGCCACTCGGCGAAATAGTCCATATCAAAGACGAAATCGTGCCGGCCCCAACAAATCAGCATGGGCCGGCCCCGCAACCGGTCCAGGTGATCGTCGACCCAGCGCACCAGGCGGTGGCTCGTGTCCGTGGGGACAACGGGAATGTCCTGGACGAATCGCAATGTGGCCAGCCGGTGCTTCGGCCGGTCGTAGGGAAGGAGCAGGCCGGCTTTCACCGTTTTTTGCAACCGGTGACGCGGTGCCATCCAGACCGCACCCCTCGCAAAGAGGTTCAGTCCGAGGACGGCGGGCCGGGCCAACCCCGGAAGACGGCGCAAAAGCCCCAAGCGCACGGGCAGCCCCTTGGTTTTCGGAGGGAAAAATCCGGCGGTGTTGGTGACGACGATCCGGCACACGGTTTCAGGGTGGCGCAGGGCATAGGCCATGCCGATCATCCCGCCCCAGTCATGCACCAGGAGGGTGAGCCGTTCGGAAATTTCCAGATGGGCCATGAGCGCTTCGAGATCCGCGACCCGGTCGGCCAGGGAAAACCCGTAGGATTTCTCGTCGGGTTTGTCCGAGAGGCCGCAGCCCACGTGATCCGGTGCAACGATCCGGAATTCATCTTTCAAGCCCGCGACAAGCTCCCGGAAATAAAAGGACCAGGTCGGATTTCCGTGGAGCATGAGGATCGGATCGCCCTTGCCCTCATCCAGGTAATGGATGCGGATGCCGTTTCGTGCAAACCAGTTGCCCGGATAGGGGTAGAGCTCGGCGATCTCTTTCGGCAAAGCGGGCATGGTCACCACCGGAATCCCATCAGCAGGCAGTTCAGGCCGCTGCCGATACCGAATAGGCCCACCGTCTCGCCGGGGCTGAAAAAACCCCGTTCGTTTGCAATGGCCGCGGTGATGGGCATGGAGACGGTGCCGATG
>JBJKPT010000265.1:0-6617 GCA_046706045.1 Desulfobacterales bacterium | reverse complement strand
TCAGCCGTCGGTCCTCGAACCGGAATGCTCCTCGCCCCGCGCCAGGTAACGCGCGAGGTACCGGGCCGTGTGGGAAACCGTGGTCTTTTTGAGAAGCTGGTCCACGGGTCCCGCACAAACGATCCGTCCTCCCGCCGCCCCGCCCTCCGGACCGAGGTCGATCACCCAGTCGGCCGTGCGGATCACCTCCAGGTTGTGCTCGATCACGACCACGGTGTTGCCGGCGTCCACCAACCGCTGCAACACGTCGAGCAGGCGCTGGACATCGGCGATGTGAAGCCCGGTGGTCGGCTCGTCCAGGATGAACACCGAATGACCCCGCACCGGCTTGTAGAGATGGCGGGCGAGCTTGATCCGCTGGGCCTCGCCGCCGGAAAGCGTCGGGCTCGGCTGCCCCAGCTTGAGGTAGCCGAGACCGATTTCGCAGACAAAGGCCACGGCCTGACGGATCGCCGGCACCGGCGAGAAAAACCGGGCCGCCTCGGCAAAGGTCATCTCCAGCACATCGGCGATGGTTTTCCCCTTGTAGAGGACCCCAAGGGTGTCGGCGGTAAACCGTCGTCCCCGGCAGGCATCGCATTCCACGTAGACATCGGGCAAAAAATTCATCTCCACCCTGGGATGTCCCTGCCCCTTGCAGGTCTCGCACCGGCCGCCGGTCACGTTGAAGGAAAAGCGCCCCGGCAGGTAACCCCTGGCCCGGGCCGTGGGGGTTGCGGCGAAAAGACGCCGGATTTCGTCGAGAAATCCGACGTAGGATGCCGGCACGGACCGCGGGGTTCGGCCGATGGGACTGTGATCGACCTCCCGGACCCGGTCCACGGCCCGCCATCCCTCGATGTCGCCGTAGGGCTCGTCCTTCATCGGCCGGCCGTCGAGACGAGTCTTCAGGCTCCGGAAAAACGTCCCCTTGACCAGGCTCGACTTTCCCGAGCCCGAAACTCCGGTTACGGCGATCAGGGTGCCGAGTGGAAAGACCGCGTCGATTCCCTTGAGGTTGTTGGCCGTGGCGGCCCGCACCACGAGTTCCCCCCGGCCGGTCGTCGGCCGGTTTCGGACCGGCGCGGCCGACAGGGGCGCATCGATCAGCGCCCCGGTCACCGAGTCCGGATTCCGCTTGAGGGCCGCCAGATCGCCGACGGCCACGACGGCACCGCCCAGACGACCGGCTCCGGGCCCCAGGTCAATGATGGTGTCGGCGGCCCGGATCGTCTCTTCGTCGTGTTCGACCACGATCACGGTGTTGCCCCGCTGCTGGAGGCTTCGGAGGGCATCCACCAGCATCTGGTTGTCCCGGGGATGAAGGCCGATGGTCGGCTCGTCCAGGATGTAGCAGACCCCGGTCAGGTTCGATCCGAGCTGGGCTGCAAGGCGCACCCGCTGGGCCTCGCCGCCGGAAAGGGTCTCCCCCGAGCGGCTGAGCTCGAGGTACCCGAGTCCGAGGCGGGAAAGAAGCGCCAGCCGGACGGTAATTTCCTGAACCAACGGATCGGAGACGATCTTTTCCCGTTTGGAAAACCGCAGCCCTGACACGGTACGGCCGAGATTTTCGGCCGGCATCCGGACCAGGTCCCAGATCGTGTGCCCACCGACCCGAACGGCCATGGCTTCCTTTCGCAGCCGACTGCCCCCGCAATCCGGACAGATCGGGCGCGGGAGGCCGGCATCGTCTTCATCGTCCTCGGCCGCCGCACCCGCAACCCCAAGGCCGTGGCAGGCCGGGCAGGCGCCCTGGGTGCTGTTGAAGGAAAAAAGCCGGGGATCGAGTTTTTCGATGCCGATGCCGCAGGAAGGGCAGATGCCGTGGAGGCTGTAGATGGTTTCCGTGCCGTCGGCATCGAGGATAAAAAAAGTGCCGTCCCCCGCGGTCAGGGCCGTATCCACGAGGGAATCGGCCCGTTTGCCGGAAAGCCGGCCGATCACCAGGTCGATGTCGTGGACGTGGTAACGGCTCAAGGCCATGCCCGGCTCGAGGGGACGGATTTCGCCGTCGATGCGCGCCTCTGCAAACCCCGCCTTCAGGGCCTGGGAAAACACCTCTTTGTGAAACCCTTTCCGGCCGCTCACCTTGGGGGCGAGGACCTGGCCGCGCCGGCCGCCGTGGCGTTGCCGTACCTGGCGCTGGATGGCCTCCCGGCTCTGGGCCGTCAGGGGCCGTCCGCAGCCCGGGCAATGCTGGTGGCCGATCTTGCTGAAGAGAAGCCGCAGGTAATGGTAGATCTCGGTCAAGGTGGCCACGGTGGAGCGCCGGCCGGCGTGGCTCACCCGCTGTTCGATGGCCACCGTGGGACTCAAGCCCGTCACCCGGTCCACGTCGGGCCGCTCGAGGATCTTCATGTACTGGCGGACATAGGGTGCGAGACCCTCGAGGTAACGCCGCTGGCCTTCCTCGAAAAGGATGTCGAAGGCCAGCGTCGATTTGCCCGAGCCCGATACCCCGGTCAGGGCCACGAGCCGATTGCGCGGAATGGACAGGGAGATGTCCTTCAGATTGTGCTCCCGGGCGCCTTGAACGGTGATCGCCGGGGAATAGACGGCCGGGGACTCGGCCACCGTCGATGCCCCGGGCGTCGACCGGACCACCGCGGCCGCCCCTTGCAGAAGCGGCTTCAGGTACCGGCCGGTATGGGAGCCGGGATGGTCGGCCACGGTTTCAGGGGTGCCGGAAACCACCACTTCGCCGCCGGCATCCCCACCCTCCGGACCGTGATCGATGACCCAGTCGGCGCATTTGACCACGTCCATGTTGTGCTCGATGACCAGAAGGGTATGGCCCGCGTCGCGAAGCCGTGCAAAAGCTTCGAGGAGCACCCGGATATCGTCGAAATGAAGGCCCGTGGTCGGCTCGTCGAAGATGAAAAGGTTCAGGGCGCCGCGGTCCGCGCCGAGGTGGCGCGAAAGCTTCAGCCGCTGGGCTTCACCGCCGGAAAGGGTGCTGATGGGTTGCCCCAGGCCGAGATAACCGAGGCCCACGGCGGCGAGAGGTTTCAGAAGGGAGACGATGCGCGAGTGGCCGGCAAAAAACGCCATGGCCGCATCCACGGTCATCTCCAGAACATCGGCGATGGACCGGTCCCGGTAGCGGACGGAAAGGATCTCCTCGTTAAAGCGCCGGCCGTTGCAGGCCGGGCAGGAGACGTAGACATCGGAGAGAAACTGCATCTCGATCTTTTCGAACCCGTCGCCCTTGCAGGTTTCGCACCGGCCCCCGGGCACGTTGAAGGAAAAGGCGCCCGGGCCGAACCCTTTTTCCCGGGCCGCGGCGGTCTCGGCGAAAAGTTTCCGGACCCCGTCCATGGCCTTGGTGTAGGTCAGGGCATTGGCCCGGGGGGTCCGGCCGATGGGCCGCTGGTCCACGAGGATCACGTCGGTGAGAGGCTCGTGTCCCGCGATCCCCTCGTGGGGGCCCGGCCGGCCTTCGGCATCGCCGCGAAGCCGCTTCATCGCCGGGTAGAGAATCTCTTCGGCAAGGGTGGATTTTCCCGAACCGGAAACCCCGGTGAGGCAGACCATGCACCCCAGAGGAATGTTCACCGTGATCGCCTTCAGATTGTTGGCGGCGGCTCCGGCGACCGTGAGCCAACCCTTCTCCCCGGCCCGGCGCCGGCCCTCGGGCACGGGAATGCGGGCCTGCCCGGTCAGATACCGGCCGGTCAAGGAATCGCCGACCTCGGCGGTCGGGCCGAAGTACATGAGGGTGCCGCCCGCGTCGCCGGCCCGAGGCCCGAGATCGAGGAGAAAGTCGCTTTGACCGATGATGGCCGGATCGTGCTCAACCACCACGACGGTGTTCGAAAGATCCCGCAATCGCTTGAGGATCGCCATCAACCGGAGGCTGTCCCGTGGGTGCAAGCCGATGCTCGGCTCGTCAAGGACGTAAAGGGCGTTGACGAGGGATGCGCCCAGGGCCTGGGCCAGGGCCACCCGCTGCACCTCGCCGCCGGAAAGGGTCCGGGACTGACGGTCCAGGGTCAAATACCCCAGCCCCACGTCCTGCAAAAACCCCAGCCGGCCCAGGATTTCGTCAAAGACCATCCGGGCCGGGGCATCCGGGACGGCATCGGCAAGGGACCGGAAAAAGGCCGCGGCCCGGTCCACGTCCATGGCGTAGACCTCCGCGATGTGACGGCCGTCGATCCGGTAAAGGAGGCCTTCATCGGCAAACCGGGTGCCGTGGCAATCCTGGCAGAGGTTGTAGCTGCGATAGCGGGAGAGAAAGACCCGCACGGGCATCTTGTAGGTGCGGCTCTCCAGCCAGTTGAAAAACCCCTTGATGCCGTAATAGGCGTCGGTCCCCTCGATGATGGCCCGCCGCTGGGGTTCGGGCAGTTGCCGGAAGGCCGTTTTCGTGGAAATCCCGGCCGAGCGGCAAAACCGCGCCAGGTCCTGATATTCGAAGCGGCCCTCGCCGGCCGCGCCGAAAGGCTTGATGGCGCCGGCGGCAAGGTTTTTGTCCGGGTCCGGGACGATGAGATCCAGATCGATATCGATGACGCGGCCAAACCCCCGGCAGGTTTCGCAGGCCCCGATGGGACTGTTGAAGCTGAACCGGTTCGGAGTGGGCTCGGCATAGGCGATCCCGCAATCGGCGCAGGCAAGAATTCGGCTGAAGTGCCGGGGGGTCTCCGCCTCGGCGGAGTAGACCATGAGCCGTCCGTCGCCCATGCGAAAGGCCTGCTCGGCGGAATCGATGACCCGCTGGCGGCTTTCCCCGGTTATGATGAAGCGGTCGGCCAGAACCATTCTCCCGCCGGCAGGATCTTCGGCCGCGGCCGGATCCGTGAGATCGACAATCCGGCCACGGACAATGCACCGGTCGTAGCCGGCGGCAACCAGGGCGGCCAGGGGCTGGGGATCGGCGCCATCCGCCAATGCAAAAGGAAAGGCGATGCGCACCTCGCTCCCGTCGGCCAGGGTCCGGACATGTTCCCAGACGTGAACCGGGGTCTCGGCATCCACGGGGCGTCCGCAGCCCCGGCAATGCAACCGCCCCATCCGGGCGAAGAGGAGTTTTACGTAATCGGTCACCTCGGTCATGGTGCCGACGGTGGATCGCGAGGTCCGGACCGGATCTTTCTGATCGATGGCGATGGCCGGCGGGATCCCTTCGATGCGGTCCACGCAGGGCCGATCCATGCGGTCGAGAAACTGCCGGGCATAGGGTGAAAATGTCTCCACGTACCGGCGCTGGCCTTCGGCATACAACGTGTCGAAGGCAAGGGACGACTTTCCGGAGCCGCTGACCCCGGTGACCACGGTGATCCGGTTCAGTGGAATGTCGATATCGAGGTGTTTGAGGTTATGCTGGCAGGCACCGCGGATGCGGATGACGTCGGAATCGCCCATACCATCTCCGAAACTACCAATTCCCGTTTGCGTGGATACCGACGGATGACGAGCCCATCAATTTTGAGAGGCGGGCTCGAGACCGCGAAACAGGAGATCAAAGGCGGTCTCGATGGTTTCGCGAAGCGTGTAGCGCTGGGGGTTGGTGATCTTTTTCGTCTCTTCCCAAAGCACGGCGCCGGTGAACATGGCCCAGAAAATATCGGCCACGGCCGTGGGGTGGTGTTGAATCATGCAGCCCTTGGCCATTCCATCGGAAAACGTGAACCGGATCAGGTGCAGGACTTTTCGCGACAGATCGTTGATCTCCCCCAAAAGGTCCGGGGAGAGGCTTTTCAGGGTATCGCTCGACTGGAGGTGGAACATGTTGTTTAAGATGATCGGGTCGAACTCATAGATGTCGAACATGGCATCCAGAAGCGCCCGTTTCTTTCCCTCCAGAGAATCCCCCGCGTCTTCGATGGCATGCTCCAGACGCACGGCCATGTATTGCAACACCCGGACGGTCAGGGACGCGTAAAGTTCATCCTTGTTTTTGAAATAGAGATAAAGGGTGCCGGGGCTCAATTCCGCTTCCCGGGCGATGTCTTCCATGGTGCTGCGTTCGTAACCATGGGCTGAAAAAACGCGCTTTGCCGCGAGCATGATGGCCTGGCGCCGTCGTTCCCGTTCCCGCTCCTTACGTTCCTGAATTCCCATCGAACCACCTTTGCTGCCGTTAACTCCCCACCGGTTACGGCTGGGGGCAGCGTTCCGAGCTGATGTTTGCGGTCATTTCCCATGGAATTGTCAATCTCGATAGATATACTGTCCTATCTGACGGACTGTCAAGTTGCCGCCCACCGGGCCGGGGATCGGGCGCCGAGCCGTTCCCCTGAGCGGATTTTGGCGCCGGCCAAGACCGTTGCGCCTTTGCAACCGCAAATGGTTCGGCACACCGTCATCGCCACATAACGAACGACGCCCTGATTTAAGGGCAAGAATAAGGAACGGTTCGATCCAAAACATGTCGACACCATCTCAAAATTCGGATTTTCGGCCTGGATCAAGGCGAGACCGAGCACGAACCCCCGACAGACTCAAGGTTATCGGGGAGTTGAGAGGAGGGCTCAACGCCGATACCGGCTGAAAAGACTTTTTCGAGATGGCTTCCCATTTATGGCGGGTGGCTACATCAAGCCGGCGTTCAGGACCAGATGCAGCCAAATGGCGGCGGCGTAGCCCAGGGCGATCACCGGCGTCCATTTCAAGTGCGCCCCGAACGTATAAAC
>JBJKPT010000264.1:0-4976 GCA_046706045.1 Desulfobacterales bacterium | reverse complement strand
AATTGGATTCCCGGATCCGTTCCGGGGCCTTTTCATGATCCGGGCATTTGCCGTCGACCAGTTCCCTTTCGGTATAAAACCGTTCGCAACCGAAGCAGTAAAGCCCCTCGTACTCGCTGTAATAGATGTCGCCGGCGTCGTAGATCTTCTGAAGCACCTGTTCGACCACGGCCATGTGCCCGGCTTCCGTGGTCCGGATAAAGCGGGTGTAATCGATGTCGAGTTTCGGCCACAAATCCCGGAACAGGGCGCTGACCTTGTCCACATACTGCCGCGGGCTGCTCCCCACGTCTTTCGCCGCCTGCACGATCTTGTCCCCGTGCTCGTCGGTACCGGTGAGAAAAAACGTGGGCTGGCCCATCATGTCGTGAAACCGGCGGGCCACATCGGCCACAATGGTGGTATAGGCATGGCCGAGATGGGGGCGGGCGTTGACGTAGTATATCGGCGTCGTGATGTAAAACGGCTGCGTCATGGGAAAGCCTCTTCTACGATTCTGAATTTTCCGGATCTTCGGCCGGATACTCGATTTCGCGACCATCGGGGAAGCGAACCACAAACTGCCGGCCCAACGCGTTGTGGCGCACCACTTTGCCACGGCCGTCGGGGGTTTCGATGGATTTTCCCATCTTCGGCATGCCCTTTTTCAGGCGCCGGTAGGTTTCGTGTTCAAACGTCAGGCAGCACATCAACCGGCCGCACTGGCCGCTGATCTTGGTAGGATTCAGCGACAGGCTCTGCTCCTTGGCCATGCGGATGGAAACCGGTGTGAATTTGTCCATATGGGCGGCGCAGCAGATGACCCGCCCGCAACGGCCGAGACCGCCACACATTTTGGCCTGGTTGCGGATGCCGACCTGACGCATCTCGATGCGGACCCCGAGCCGTTTGACGAGCATCTTGACCAATTGCCGGAAATCCACGCGGCCATCGGCGGTGAAAAAAAACGTCAGTTTGCCGCCATCGAAGTCCGATTCCACGGCAAACAGATTCATCTCCAGCTTAAGCTGATCGACGCACTGCTGGCAATAGACCTGAGCCTCGGTCTCCAGAGCCCGGTTCTTCTCCATCTGAAGATAGTCTTTCTCGGTGGTCAAACGGTAGACTTTTTTTAGCGGCTTATCCGGCGGGTGCTCCGTGTCGCCGGCCGGCAACACGGCCACGGTGCCGAAACCCAGACCGCGCTCGGTCTCCACGATCACGTCGTCACCGACCTTGAGCACAAAGGCCCCACTGTCGAAATCGTAGACCTTGCCGGCGGGTTTGAACCGGATCCCCACGATTTTGCTCATATTGGTGTCCATTCACCGCTATCGCGGTGTCATTGGTCAACCGCTGACGCGGTGTCATTGGTCACTTGTCATTTGTCATGCGTTTACCGGCGGCGCGGTATCGTCCACCATGGGCCTTGGTTCATGGTCTTTGCCTTTTGCAAAGGGCAAATGACCAGGGACCAATGACGAATGCCCGCATTCCAAAAAAGCGCATCCGCTGAAGCCCAAGCGGCCCTCGTAACCCAGGTATCCTCCCCGCAAAGGGGAGGGCATTTAGTCCGCAATTCCAGCCAGCCGAAAAAGCAGCGACTCGATGATCAGGCGCGGTTGCCCGTTTGCGGCCAATTCGGCCCGGCTGCGGGTGATCCAACGGATGCGGACGGCAGCCGCAACGCTATCGGTATGCTGTGAAACACATTGTACCCGGCCGGTCAAGTCCGTGTTCAGGATCCGTTCCGGGCAATGGGGAAGGACCATCACGTCCCGGTACCAGCCTGTCGCCAGCGCAAATGCGGCATCGAGCCGATCTTTGTCCGCAGAAACCGCGGCGGCCAGCGAAAGCAGCCGGCCGATGTCGCGATTTTCCAGATCGGCCAGTTCCGTAAGCCACCATTTCCGGAAACGACGCCATTCCGGATCGGCCATGGTTTCGGCGCGGGTGCGGCTGCCTCCGGCCATCCGGGCGAACATCGCGGCCTCGGCGGCATCCAGTCCGTGTTTTTTCCCCAGCAGGGCCGCGAGGATGTCACTTCCCAGGGGATCGAAACGGATGCGCTGGCAACGGGAAACGATGGTGGGCAACAGGTCGGCGGATCCTTCGGCAATAAGAACAAAAACCGTACCGGCGGGCGGTTCTTCCAGGGCCTTGAGCAGGGCATTGGCCGCCGAGGGATTCATGGTGTCGGCCGGGGACACGATCACCACGCGGTGGCGCGCCTCAAAGGGTTTCATGGCCAAGGCATCGCGCAACGATCGGATCTGGTCCACCTTGATGGCGGCTTTCGAAGGTCCGATCCGCAGGATATCGGGGTGAGTGCCGGAGGCGATCTTGTGGCAGGCGCGGCAGGTGCCGCAAGGCGTCATGGGGGCGGTATCATCGGTTCCCGACGCGCCGGTGCAGTTCAACGCCATGGCCAGCCGCTCGGCCATTTCGGCTTTGCCGGTTCCGGAAATACCGGTAAATAGAAATGCGTGCGGCAGGCGGCCATTTCGTAAGAGGGCCGTAAGGATTTCCAGGGGACGTTTCGGCCCACCGATAGTACAACTATCCGGAATCACGTCAAAAATTAACCCGTTCTTTCAATTCCTTTCCGGATTTGAAAAACGGCAGCCGTTTGGGCCGGATCGTCACTTTGTCACCGGTTTTCGGGTTGCGACCGGTATAGCTTTTGTATTCCTTGACGAAAAAGCTGCACAAACCCCGGATTTCGACCCGTTCGCCCTTGGCCATGGCCTCCGCCATGCTGTCAAAAAAAATCTGAACCACCGCCGCGGCTTCCGCCTTGGAGATATTGGCCTCGGTTTTCAGGGCGGATATCAATTCCAGTTTGTTCATTTATCCTCCTTCCGCGAACGGAATGGCCTTTGATGAGGGAGTCGGGGACCAATCAACGCATGCAACCGGTCCAACCGGGGTGGGGGCCTCGTTTCCCATCTCCTCAAGACGCCGCTGTCTTAACCAAATCTTAATAAAAAGTCAACTACTTAGTGGTCCTGGGCATAAATACGGTGACGCACCGAGATGGTCGAGGCGCCTGGGTCGCAAGGCGCGAGAAGCGAGAATACCAGGCGTATGTGAGCGCCGGGCAACGCTGCGGCCCTGGATGAATCGGCCATCGAATGCCATTGTCATGATGCCCATGACCACTTGGTAATGGAACGAAATGCCCCGGCCGGCGAGATCACGGTGGGGATGGACAGCCCATGCAGTCCGAAAGCACGTTATGCAACTTACGCCGCAGCACGGTAAACGAATAGTGCCGCCGGGCAATGCTGTAATTGTGTCGGGTCATCCGGCTCCGGTACTGGGAATCCGTCAACACCCGCCGGGTTTTTTTCACCGTGTCCCCCGAGACGTAGCCATCGATCTCGATGGTGGAAAACCCCCAGGGTTTGATGTCCATGGTGTAAATGGAATAGGTGTTGACCACGATCGGCTTGCAAAAATAGATGGCTTCGAGAAAGGCGTTTCCAAAGCCTTCGAAATTGGACGGATAGGTCACTAGGTCGGCATGGGGGTAGATGTCGTACAGGGTATAGATTTTCCGGCCGTCCGGCGTGGTCCCCCGCCGGTGGTTGATGATGTCGGAAACAAACAAGGTATCCACGCCCATCAACTCGGAGTATTCCCGCACCCGCTGTTCGTAATCGTGTCCTTCGTCGCCCGAGGCGTGGGAAATTACCAGCTTGGCCTTCATTTCCAGGCGCCGGACCAATTCGATGGCGTGCTCGATGCCCTTGCGCTTGACGACCCGGGTTGGCTGGAGAACCAGGAGTTCATCGTCGCGCACACCGAGATCCCGGCGCACGTCGGCCGCGTAGTCCTCGGCATCACCGGCGGCGGCAGGCCGCATGTAACAGCTGGTGCCGGTCGGCGGGGGATTGTCGAAATCCATGACGTTCGGCACCACCGTGGAGGAAATCCCGGAACGCAGGCCGAGCTGGTTGGCCGCCGATGAATTGATGACCACGTGATGGATGTGGGGGGTATGCGGCGGAAAGGCCATGTTCAGGTATTCCCAAACCGCGTTGGTCATGAAATGCTGCCGTTCCCAGAAAAAGTCGTGGTGGTGGGCGATGGTGGTCAACCCGGTTTCGGCGATCAATTCGGAAAGGGCTATCCCCAGGGGTAGGTTCAGGGGGATGGTCAAGGCATTTTCCGGAATCAGGAGATCAATATCGAATTTTTCGATGAACCGGTAAAGTTCGTCCTTCAGATGCTCCTTCACCTGGTGGATTTTACGGGTGACCGTACGGCTTCGCACCCGAACGCCGAAGCTGTTTCGATAGATATCCAGAATGTCCGGGTGTTGGAAGTGCGCTTCCGGCACCAGGTAACACCGCGATGGCGGCCGATCGAGATCGCCGGCGAAAAAGTTGCATACGAAGCCGCCCGCTTCCAACACCTGGGCCCATTTCTCCGTTTCCAGCGACACGCCGTCCGTGCCGGCAAACCGCGTGGAAACAAACCCGATGCGATGCTTGTTGCCGCAAAGCCTGCATGCGTCCATACCGACCCCTTCGTTGCCGCACGGCAGAATTTCCCTTGGTTTACGATGGGTTGGGTAAAGGGCGCCGACTCATGCCCTTGATTTCCAATCATACGCCTTGCCTTGAAAAATGCAAATCCGCGCACCGGGAAAACCATGATCATCGGCGCTGCTTGGTTTGAACCCGACGAGGCTTATGAGCCGGGCAGCCCTGAATCTTCCCAGTGTTCATCCCAGAATGGCCCTATTACGCGATGTCTGCGTTGGCCGATCGATTGGAATCCTCGAAATAGCCGCGCTATTCCTCCGGTTCCAATCCTCCGTCCGCCTTGACCTCACGCAACATTGCCGATCCTGGGATGAACACTTCCTGGGAAGACAATTCATCGTATCGAAAACAGGTCACCAGGTGGTCGTTCACCATGCCCACGGCCTGCATGAAGGCATAGCAGATGGTCGGCCCCACGAAGCGGAATCCTTTTTTTTTGAGATC
>JBJKPT010000263.1:0-2766 GCA_046706045.1 Desulfobacterales bacterium | reverse complement strand
CCGCCAGCGAACCCGATGCCGATCGCTCGGCGGAATTGACCGAGATGGCCCGGATTTGCCGCCGCGTGCCGGCAACCGCACCGGCGACCTTCTGGGAGGCGCTGCAGTACTACTGGTTCGTGCATATCGGGGTGATCACCGAACTCAACCCCTGGGACGCGTTCAACCCCGGCCGCCTGGACCAGCACCTCTACCCGTTTTACGCCCGGGAACGCGCCGCCGGCACCTTGACCCCGGAGCGGGCCAAAGAACTGCTCATGGCCTTCTGGATCAAATTCAACAACCATCCGGCCCCGCCCAAGGTCGGGATCACGGCCCAGGAAAGCAATACCTACGTTGATTTTGCCCTCATCAACATCGGGGGCCTCACCCGGGAAAACCGCGACGGGGTCAACGAGGTGAGCGCGCTCATCTGCGACGTGGTCGAGGAGATGCGGCTCCTTCAGCCCAGCGCCATGGTTCAAATCAGCAAAAAAAACCCGGATCGATTCCTGAAACGGGCGCTGAAAATCGTTAAAACCGGTTTCGGCCAGCCGTCGATCTTTAACGCCGACACCATTGTCCAGGAACTCGTGCGCCAGGGAAAAACCGTCGAAGACGCCCGCGAGGGCGGTGCCAGCGGATGCGTGGAAGCCGGGGCCTTTGGCCATGAGGCCTACATCCTGACCGGATATTTCAACCTGCCGAAAATCCTTGAACTGACCCTTCACGACGGCATCGATCCGCGCACGGGAAAATCGATCGGCCTTCGGACCGGTGCGCCCGAGACCTTCGGCGCCTACGAAGATCTCTATTCCGCGTTCACGGCCCAGTTACGGCATTTTGTCGATATCAAGATCCGGGGAAACAACGTCATCGAGCGGATCAACGCCCGGTTTATGCCCGTGCCGTTTCTCTCCCTTTTGATCGACGACTGCATCGCGACGGCAACGGACTACAACGCCGGCGGGGCCCGCTACAACACCTCCTACATCCAGGGGGTAGGCCTTGGAACCATCACCGATTCTCTGGCCGCCATCCGCTTTCACGTCTACGACCGCCGGAGCGTTACCATGAGCGAGCTTTTGGCGGCGCTCAAAGCCGACTTCAAGGGGTACGAATCCCTTCGTGAGTGCCTTCTGGAGGATACACCCAAATACGGAAACGATAACGACTACGCCGACGCCATCCTGACCGACGTCTTTTCCGCCTATTACGCAGCCGTCAACGGCAGGCCCAACACCCGGGGCGGGGTCCACCGCATCAACCTGTTGCCGACCACTTGCCACGTCTACTTCGGCAGCGTGATCGGGGCCCTGCCCGACGGTCGAAAGGCCGGGGAACCCTTGTCCGAGGGGATCTCGCCCGTTCAGGGCGCCGACCGCAACGGCCCCACCGAGGTAATTCGCTCAGCGGCAAAGATCGACCACATCCGCACCGGAGGGACCCTGCTAAACCAGAAATTTCTCCCCCAGGTCCTTGCCGACGATGCCGGGATGACGAACCTCCTTCACCTGATCCGGTCGTATTTCAAGATGGACGGCCATCACATCCAGTTCAACGTGGTGGACGCCGAGTCCCTGCGCCGGGCCCAGGAAACCCCGGAGCACTACCGCGACCTCATCGTCCGCGTGGCCGGCTACAGCGATTACTTCGTGGATTTGACCCCCGAGCTGCAAAATGAGATTATCCACCGGACGGAGCATGATGGATTTTGACCCCTCCACTCGCGTGCGCATTGCAAGGGACGGCCCCATGACCTTTGAGACCATCCGAAAGGCTTCGGCACCGGAAATGGTCGTCGAGCAGATCCTGAAAAAAATTCACGATGGCGTGCTTCCGACCGGCGGCCAGCTGCCCTCCCAGCGGGAGCTGGCCAATCTTTTGGGCGTCGGCCGGTCCTCGGTTCGAGAGGCCATCAACGCCCTGGCTGTCATGGGCTACCTCGATGTGCTCCAGGGCAAGGGGACGTTTATCCGACGCGATCTGCCGACGGCCGATCCCACCACGGCCAAGCTCAAGGCCGCGCTGGAAGCGGGCAGCATGGTCGATCTCATGGAGGCCCGGGAAGTCCTCGAAGGCACCTCGGCCGGACTCGCCGCCGACCGGGCCGACGCCGACACCATCCAACGGTTGCACCGGCGCCTGGAGCGGGTGATCCAAAGCAAGGCGGATTACACCGCCTTTCTCGACGCGGATTTGGCCTTTCACGGCGCGGTGGCCGAGGCCACAGGCAATCCGGTGATCTGCGAGATGACCAAACTGGTCTTGAAAAAAGTCGTTGCCGACCACGCCCGACTGCGGACAGCCATGCTGCCGTCAAGCTACCGGGAAATATCCATCGCCACGGCCAGGCAGATCCTCGCGGGCATCGAAGCCGGCGACGGTGCCGCCGCGGCCGAGGCCATGCGCAGCCACCTCAACGCCTTCCGAGGGGAACTCCAGCACATCATCGCCGAATAGCGATACACCGTGAAAAGGGAAAAAACCGATGAACATCCGCATCCTCACAGCGAACGACGTCCGCGCCGCCCTCCCCATGGACCAGGCCATCCGGGTCATCCGCCGCGCCTTCGGCCAGTTTTCCGCGGGAAAGGCCACGGTGCCGCTGCGCACCCGGCTCCACACGGAAAAGGGGGTCACCCTCCTCATGCCGGCATTTTTGCACGAAAGCCGGGATCTCGCCGTGAAGGTGGTCTCGATCTACGGCGAGAACCCGAAGCTGGGGCTCCCGACGGTAACGGCGACGGTGTTGGTCCTCGACGCGGAGACCGGCCTGCCCCGGGC
>JBJKPT010000262.1:0-12858 GCA_046706045.1 Desulfobacterales bacterium | reverse complement strand
GTGTCCGACCCAGGATCGGCAATTTTGCGTGAGGTCAAGGCGGCCGGTCGATTGGAGCCGGAGGAATAGCTTGGGCTATTTCGAGGGTTCCAATCGATCGGCCAACGCGGAAATCGCGCAAAAGGGCCATTCCGGGGTGGACACTACTTGTTCACCCGCTCGACGTATTGCCCGGTGCGGGTATCGATGCGGATGATTTCGCCCTCTTCGATAAACGGCGGGACCTGGAGCACGTAACCGGTTTCGACCGTGGCCGGCTTGGTGTCCCCCGAGGCCGTATCGCCCTTCACCCAGGGGTCGGCCCTGGTCACTTTCATTTCCATGAAAATCGGCAGGGTCAGGCCGATGGGCCGGTCCTGGAAAAGCAGCACGTCGCAGACCGTGTTTTCCTTCAGCAGGTTCTTTGCGTCCCCGACCTGGTCGGCGGTGAGAAACTCCTGCTCATAGGTATCCGATTTCATAAAACAAAAATGGTCGCCCTCCGCGTAAAGGTATTCCATCTTGACCTCTTCGAGATTGGCGGGCTGAAATTTTTCGCCGGAACGATAGGTTTTGTCGAACTGGATGCCGGTCACCATGTTTTTCAACCGGCATTTGTACAGGGACTGCCCCTTGCCCGGTTTGACAAAATCAAACTGAACGATGACGTAGGGATCGCCGTCGATTTCGATCTTCAGCCCTTTTCGCAGATCACTGCTTTCATACATGAAATTGCCTCCTGATGGGGGGTGGCCGGCGAATTCACATCGTTTGCGGCCATATTGTTTTTGTTGAATGCCCGTCCGCAAATGACCCGTGTGCGCGGTTTCTGCGTTGGGCGCTTCAATTGGAATCCTCGACATGGGGTGCGATGCCGGCGGTTTGATGCGTCCGTCCGCCTGGAACGCGCGCAAAATTACCGATCCGTGAACGGACGCCCGTGCCTTGAGCACGTCGCGCTTCATCGACAAAGGCGCGCACCCGTTCAGGGTCTTTTCGAAATCGAACCGGACGTCCCTGCGCATCCACGGCATTGGTCCGGGTGCAACTGTCCACGCCGGCCGGCCCCACCCGGGCGATGCCCTCGCCCACGTTTTCCGGGGCCAGGCCTCCGGCCAGGATGACCGGAATCCGGCTGTGCCGGACCAGGAGCGCGGCCGCATCCCAGTCGCAGGGATTTCCGGTGATGCCCACAAATCCTTCGACCGGTTGATCGGACGGGTTGCCGCTGCCGGCACCGATGGAAAGCGTGTCGATCAGAAACCAGTCGCTTACCGGTTCGAACCGATCGGCCAGATCCAAAACGGCCCGGGCATCCGCATGCCCGGCCGGCGCGATGGGAATCGAGCGCATGGTTTCGATCCCGGGAAACCGCTCCCGCACCCGTTCCTGGAGCCGGACCCGGGACGATGCCGCGGCATCGGTCAGCAGATCGCAGAAATGGACGATGTCCGGCTGGTAATAATCGAGAACGGCGCATACCGCATCCGTGTCGTGAAACAGCGGAATCAGGCTGCTTTTGGCACCGGCGGCCTGCACCGTCCGAACGGTATCGTAAAGCGAACGATCCCGCCAGTCGCTTTCCGAGACCACGACACTTCCCACGTGATCGACCCCGAGGGCGATCATGGCTGCGGCTTCGCCGGGTTCCTGAATTTCATAAATCTGAACGATCATCCCCGTGGCGTTCCCCGGGCGGCATCCCGAAGCCTCCGGAATCGGTCAATCGGCTGAATGCGAAATGTTCCGGAGGGCCCGGTTGCCCCTCACCGCCTCGGCCCGGGCGCAGGGCCCGGTGCCATCGGCCGGTCGATCGCTGCAAGTGCCCGTATTTCGGGCGGGTTCCGAATTCCGCCAACTCAATTTCGAGTTGACTTTTCGAGCGGTCTCTAACATATTCACCATGTTTTATCAAACCGATAAGACGCTTCCTGCGGGCTTCGGCCGCACCGCGATCCGGAACTTGAAGATTTGAAATTCAAATCCACCTCCCCGGCGGGTCCTCGAAACAGACGGTCTCACCCATCCGCCGACAAGGAACACCCATGATCCTGATCATCGATTTCGGTTCCCAATTCAACCAACTCATCGCCCGCCGGGTCCGGGAATTGAAAGTCTTCTGCCAGATCGTCCCCCCCACCGTATCCATGGAGCAAATCAGCGCATTTCGGCCCGCCGGCATCATCCTGTCCGGGGGGCCGTCGAGCATCTACGAAAAAAATGCACCGAAGGTCGATACGGCCATCTTCGACCTCGGGATTCCCGTCCTTGGTATCTGTTACGGCATGCACTTCATGGTCAACGCCCTGGGCGGAATCGTCGCCGGTACGGACAAACGCGAATACGGATTTGCCGAACTCGATGTCCGCGCTTCCGAGGGCATTTTCACCTCGGTGAAAGGGCCCACCCAGGTCTGGATGAGCCACGGCGAATCCACAAAACGCCTTCCGCCGGGGTTTGTGCCGCTGGCGGCCACGGCCAATACGCCCATGGCGGCGGCGGCCGACGAAGAACGCCGGCTTTACGGGCTGCAGTTTCATCCGGAAGTCGAGCACACCCCCTGCGGGGCCACGCTGCTCCGTAATTTTCTCTTCGCTATCTGCGGTTGTGCGGCCGACTGGACCATGCAATCCTTCAGCGATCGGGCCGTTGCGGACATCCGGGCGGCGGTGGGCGAAAAGAAGGTGATCCTGGGTTTGAGCGGCGGGGTCGATTCCTCGGTGGCCGCGGTCCTGATCCACCGGGCCATCGGCAAACACCTCACCTGCATCTTCGTCGACAACGGACTGCTCCGGAAAAACGAGGCGGCCCAGTTGAAGACGGTTCTCAAACAGCACCTGCGGATCAACATCCGTTTCGTCGCGGCCCAAAGGCGGTTTCTTTCCGCCTTGGCCGGTGTCACGGACCCGGAAAAAAAGCGTAAAATCATCGGCAAGGTGTTCATGGACGTATTCGAGGCCGAAGCCGGAAAAATCCGCGATGCCGATTTTCTCGCACAGGGAACGCTCTATCCCGACGTGATCGAATCCGTATCGGCCTTCGGCGGCCCCACGTCGGTGATCAAGTCCCATCACAACGTCGGTGGGCTGCCGAAGAAAATGAAGCTCAAACTCGTCGAACCCCTGCGCTATCTTTTCAAGGACGAGGTGCGCGCCCTCGGAAAGACCCTGGGGCTGCCCGACGAACTGATCTGGCGCCAGCCGTTTCCCGGACCGGGGTTGGCCATCCGGATCATCGGCGCCGTGGCGCCCCGGCGGCTTGCCGTGCTGCGGGAGGTGGATGCGATCCTGCTGGAAGAGATCCGCGCCGCCGGCTACTATCAGAAACTCTGGCAGTCCTTTGCCGTACTTCTGCCGCTAAAGAGTGTCGGCATCATGGGAGACCATCGGACCTACGAGAACATCGTGGCCATCCGGGCGGTCACCAGCTCCGATGCCATGACCGCCGATTGGGCGAAGCTTCCCCACGATCTTCTGGGAAAAAACTCCAACCGGATCATCAATGAAGTCCGGGGAGTGAACCGCGTAGTCTACGACATCAGCAGCAAACCGCCAAGCACCATCGAGTGGGAATAACCAACCATGGCAAAAGACAGCAAAGAAGACTTCCGGTTTACCGATAAAAACCTGAGCCCCAACAAACTCTACCAGGACGAAGCCAACGAAATCCGCTTGGAAAAACTCAACAACCGGGTGACCCTGATCAGCATCCTCCTGCCGGTGCTGATCATCGTGATCCTTGCCGTGGCCTATCTGGACATCACCCGCAAGGTCACCACCGTCGAATTCACGGGGAGCTCCGAGCTGGACACCCTTTCCAAAAATCTGCAATCGAACTTTTCATCCCTATCCCTCAAATTCGCAGCCCAGGAAGAAACGTTCGGCAATCGAATCAAAAGCCTGGACACAGCCCAGCATGAGCTGGCCAGGCGCCTCCGTTTTACCGAAGCCGAGCTCCGGCACGCCCATGCCGGCCTAAGGGAGTTGGAACGTTCGTCCGTCACCCGCACCGACCTGGACAAGGCGACGGCACAACTTTCCGAAAACGTCACCGTCCTCCAAAAAAACATGCAGGTGCTGGATCAGAATTTCTCGGCCCTGGATGCCGCCGTAAAAAAGGAGCTGGCATCGGTTGCCGGGGTGGCCGAAAAATCCGGCACCCGCATCGACACCCTGTCCCAACGGATCGACGCCCTGTCAAAGGAGAAAGCCGATCAGGACAGCCTGGCCGACATGCTGCTGGCCATGGACAGACAGGGCCGGACGCTCCAAAAATCGCTGAAGGATTCGATCGATTTGGTGAATGCCCGGATCGAAGCGCTCGACCATCGTCTGGCAATCCTTGAAAGGCATATCCATTCGCACCCGGCAACCGAGGCCGCGAGACCCAAGGAAACGACGGCGACCCGACACGCTCCGGCGGCCGCCTCCAAACCGAAACCTCAATCCGGCGCTGCCGCGTCGTCCCCCGGCGGGATCGACGAGCAGCCCCTCCAGTAAGACATTTACCCCTGAATCCCCCCAACCAGGGCATTGATCCGGTCGATGTCCCCGGGAAGGTCGACCTCCGGGGAATCGAACGCCGTCACCACGACCCGGATCCGGTGACCGTTCTCGATCACCCGGAGCTGCTCGAGGGCTTCGATTCCTTCCAGCCGTCCGGTGGGCAGCCGCCTGACGAGCTCCAGAAAATCCCGCGAATAGGCGTAAAATCCCAGGTGTTTGTAGACATCGTAGGCCCCGGAGGGGAGGTCCCGGCCGAAGGGAATGGCGGCCCGGGAAAAATAGAGGGCGTTCATGTTCGTGTCAAAAACCACCTTGACATCCTTGGGGTTATGGATTTCGGCTTCACGAACGATGGCAAAGGCAAGGGTGGTCATCGGTGGCGGCGCATCCTGAAAAAACGGCGCCACGAGGTCATCGATCGAACGCGGGTCCAGCAACGGCTGATCGCCCTGGACATTGACGACAAGATCGGTCATGGCAAGCCCCAGTCGCTCGGCGGCCTCGGCGACCCGGTCGGTGCCCGAACGAAGGGTGTTGGATGTCATCACCACCTCGGCGCCGAATCCGCGCACCGCCTCAACGATCCGCAGATCGTCGGTAGCCACCACCACGTGGTCGACCGCAGTGGATTCCCTGGCCCGTTCCACCACGTGCTGGATCATCGGTTTGCCCGCGATGACGGCAAGGGGCTTTCCTTCAAAACGGCTGGACCCGTATCGGGACGGAATAATGGCGAAAACAGGCATCGGAGCGATCCACGGGGTTGGAATTCGACGTTGATGTCATGCCGGGGCCCCCGCACCGCGGTTGACCCTTGGCCGGCGGATGCATTACAAACAGCATTCACGCCCATCCAAACGAAGGGATGCGGCCGGAACCCATAACGCGGGAATCATGACAATGAACCATGACCGGCTTCAGCAATTGCTCGACGCGGTGGCCTCCGGATCCGTGCCGGCCGCCGAAGCGGCTCATTCCCTCAGGCATTTGGCCTACGAAGATATCGAGTATGCCCATATAGATCATCACCGGAGCCTGCGCAAGGGCTTTCCAGAAGTGATTTTCGGGGAAGGAAAATCCACGGACCAGATCACCGGCAACCTGGAGCGGATGATCGCCCAGGAGGACGTTATCCTGGTGACCCGGGTCGGGGAGGAAAAAGCAGGAGCCGTCTGCGACCGGTTTCCCGAAGCCGCCTACCACCCCGAGGCCCGGATGGTGATCTGGCAGCGGCAACCCCTGACACCGAGAGGGCGGGGCACCATCATGGTGGTTTCCGCCGGCACCTCCGATATCCCGGTGGCCATGGAGGCGTGTCTGACCGCCCGTGCCATGGGCAACACCGTGGAGACCATCTTTGACGTGGGGGTTGCGGGCATCCACCGGCTCCTGGCCCACCGGGAGCGACTGGCGGCGGCGACGGTGGTCATTGTCGTTGCCGGCATGGAGGGCGCCCTGCCCGCCGTGGTGGCCGGCATGATCCAGGGACCGGTGATCGCCGTACCCACCAGCATCGGCTACGGGGTCCACCTCGGCGGGCTGACGGCATTGTTCGGAATGCTCAGCAGTTGCAGTGCCAACGTGGCCGTGGTCAACATCGACAACGGATTCGGCGCCGGCACCATGGCCGCGGCCATCAACCGGCGGTAGGGGATACCGTCCATGCCCAGGGGCCGGAGCGATCTGGTTTTCTCAGCGACTGCCGCAACCGGCCCAGGAATTCGACCCGGGACACTTCCTCGGCTCCGAGCCGGATGAGATGGGCCGTTGTGACCTGGCAGTCGATCAGGTCAAAATGCCAGGCCCGCAATTGCCTGGCCAAGGTCACGAACGCCGCTTTCGAGGCGTCCCGCATCCGGGTAAACATGGACTCACCGAAAAAGCTGGCCCCGAGGGAAACCCCGTAGAGCCCACCCACCAGATCACCGTCGGCCCAGGTCTCCACGGAATGGGCATGGCCCATGGCATGGAGCCGGCAATAGGCGGCGATCATCTCTGTCGTGATCCAGGTGCCGTCACCGCCCGTGCGGGGGGTTTCGGCGCAGGCCCGGATCACCCGGTCAAAGGCCCGGTCGGCGGTCACGGTGTAACGGCCCGAGCGCATGGTGCGCAGAAGCCGGCGGGGCGTATGCAACCGGTCCGGGAAAAGCACCAGGCGCGGGTCCGGCGACCACCACAGGATGGGATCCCCCTCGTTGAACCACGGAAATATCCCGAGGGCATAGGCACGCAGCAGGCGCTCCGGGGTCAGATCGCCGCCGACGGCCAACAGCCCTCCTTCCCCGGCCAGCCAGGGTGGTGGGAAGGACATATCGGTTTCGGAGAGAAAAAACAGCGGCATGATCGACCGAATCGGCGACAGCCCCGGGGCGATCGCCACCGGTGCCCCCTATTGAAATTCGAAAACCAGCTCCCCGTTCTGGATATCGATCGTGACCGTACCGCCTTTTGCCAGACGGCCGAAAAGGATTTCGTCGGAGAGGCGGTCCTTGATGCGGGATTGAATCACCCGGGAAAGGGGCCTCGCCCCGTAACGCACATCGTAGCCCTGGCCGGCCAGCCACTCCCGCATCCTCCGCGACAGGGTCAGGGAAACGCGTTGAGCGGCCAGTTGCCGGTTGAGCTCGTTCATGAACTTGTCGACGATCCGCACCATGATGCCCATATCCAGGGCATTGAACGTGATGACCGCATCCAGCCGGTTGCGGAATTCCGGGCTGAAAAACTTTTCCAGGGCTTTCTTGCCTTTGCTCCCGGGTTTGTCGTCGTTGGCGCCGAACCCGATGGTCGGGCTGCTCATTTCCCGGGAGCCCGCATTGGATGTCATGATGATGATGACGTTCCGGAAATCGGCTTTCTTGCCGTTGTTGTCGGTCAACGTCGCATGGTCCATCACCTGGAGAAGGATGTTGAAAAGATCCGGGTGGGCCTTTTCGATCTCGTCCAAGAGCAGCACGCTGTGGGGGCTTTTGCGGACCCCGTCGGTCAAAAGCCCTCCCTGGTCGAAGCCCACGTAGCCGGGAGGTGCGCCGATCAGCCGGGCCACGGCGTGTTTTTCCATATATTCGCTCATATCGTAGCGCATGAAGGAAACGCCGAGAATCGAGGCGACCTGCCGGGCCACTTCGGTCTTGCCGACACCGGTCGGCCCGGTAAAGAGAAACGAACCGATGGGGTGGCCCGGGGTCTCGAGCCCGGCCCGGGAGCGCTTGATGGCGGTGACCAGGGCCGCGATGGCGTCGTCCTGACCGAACACCACGGATTTGAGTTCGGGTTCGAGCCGCTCGAGCTTGGTCTTGTCCGATGACGTCACGCTGATGGCCGGGATCCGGGCCATCTTGGCCACGATTTTTTCGATGTCCGATGGGAGAATCCGCTTGCGGTGGCTGCCTCCGGAAAGCCGGACGAACGCGCCGGCTTCGTCGATCACATCGATGGCCTTATCCGGCAAAAACCGGTCGTTCAGATACTTGGCCGACAATTCCACCGCGGCTTTCAATGCCGCATCGGTGTAAATAATCCCGTGGTGCTCCTCGTAGCGGAGGCGCAGTCCCTTGAGGATCTTGACCGATTCGTCGGCGGGCGGCTCCAGGATCTCGATTTTTTCGAATCGCCGCGACAAGGCGCGATCTTTTTCGAAATGGTTCTTGTACTCCTCGAAGGTCGTCGACCCCATGCACCGCAGCTCTCCCGTGGAAAGGGCGGGCTTTAATATATTAGATGCGTCCATGGAGCCGCCGCTGGTGGCGCCGGCGCCGACGATGGTATGGATTTCGTCGATGAAAAGAATGGCTTTTTCTTGTTTTTTAATTTCCTTAAGCACTGCTTTCAAGCGTTGTTCAAAATCCCCTCGGAACTTGGTGCCGGCAAGCAGCGCCCCCATGTCCAGGGAATAGATGAGCACCCCCTGAAGCAGCTCGGGGATGGTTCCATCCTGAATCCGCTGGGCAAGCCCCTCGGCAATGGCCGTTTTCCCCACCCCGGGGTCGCCGACAAATACCGGGTTGTTTTTCCGGCGACGGCAGAGCACCTGCATGGTGCGTTCCAGCTCCACCTGGCGCCCGATCAGCGGATCGAGCTTGCCCTCGGCGGCGCGCTGCACCAGGTTGACGGTAAACGCTTCCAGCGGCGATTGTTTCTTTTTCTTGACGTCCCGGTCCGTTCGGGTTTCACCGGCGTCCGACAAATCCTCATCGTCGTCGCTGAACTCCACTTTGTCCACCTTGTGCGCGATATAATTCAAGACATCCAGCCGGGTGATGCCTTCGGCCGTCAGAAAATATTCCGCATGGGAGTCCTTTTCCTGGAAGATCGAGGCCAGAATGTCGCTCACCGACACCTCCGGCTTCTCCGCCGAACGGGCATGGGCCACCGCCCGCTGGATCACCCGTTGAAAGGCGATGGTTTGCTGCAGCACGTAGTCGCTCTCCTCGGGAATCCGTTCCAGGTGCTCCTCGAAAAAGCGTTCGAGTGCCGCTTTCAACGACTCGACGTTTCCGCCGCAATGCTCGATCACCTCAATGCCGGTATCGTCGTGGAGAATGGCATAGAGCATATGCTCGATGCTCACGTATTCGTGGCGCCTCCGCTTGGCTTCCCGCACCGCAAAACCGAGGGTCGCACTGAGTTCCTTGCTGATCATCAGATATCCTTCTCCATGGAACACTTGAGCGGGAAACCCTTTTCCCGCGCAAGGGCATGCACGGTATCCACTTTGGTTTCAGCCATCTGGTACGGATATACGCCGCAGACCCCGATGCCGTGCTCGTGGACGTTTAGCATGATGCGCGTGGCCTCGGTCATCGGTCTGTGAAACACAAACATCAGTACCTGAACCACAAACTCCATCGTCGTATAGTCGTCGTTATGCAGCAAGACCTTGTACATGGGCGGCTCTTTGACCTTTTTATCGGTTCGAACCGCCGTGGCGTCTTCAAGATCTGGCGTAAATTGGCTCATCTCCGGAATCCCTCAACGGCCGTTGGCGTGTCCCTGGGTGGTTTCTTTCCACCCCACCCATGTCGGGCGGCCCGCCCCTCCCGGATCGGTGATCCGGGGGCAACTCCCGTTGGCGGAGTCCTCAGCACGTGCCCATCCACAAATGACCTTTTGGGCGATTTGACGCGTTGGGCGCTTCGATTCGAATCCTCAATTCCGCGCGCCGTCCCTGCGGTTCAAATCGCCCGCCCGTCTTAAGTCCGCTCAAAATTGCGCATCCGCGGATGGCCCTGTCGCGCGGTAGCCATTTCTCCCATCACGCAAAAATCGATTCCATTCCTGGGAATCGGCTTCCCGCGGGGCTTGGCACCGCTCGGCCGCACGGTTTAAATCCCGCCTGATTGGGCCGGGTCGGTTCAATATAAGCACCATGAAAAAGGCTTGTAAAGTCCTTGCCCGCGAGGGGGCTACCGCCCGCAGCACTTCTTGTATTTCTTGCCGCTGCCGCAGGGGCAGGGATCGTTGCGGCCGACTTTTTTTGCGTCACGGGTGATGGGCTTTCGCTTCGGCGCCTCCTCTCCGCCGCCGGAATAAAACAGCTGCTGTTCCGGAGGACGCTGCATCGGCAACGGCTGCTCGGGCCCGGTGATCTGGATGCGGAAGAGAATGTTCAGGGTCTCTTCCCGAATCCGACCGATCATTTCCTGAAACAGTTCGAAGCCTTCCTTCTTGTAAACCAAAAGTGGGTCCTGCTGGCCGTAACCGCGCAGCCCGATCCCCTCCTTGAGGTGGTCCATGCTGAGAAGGTGATCCTTCCAAAGGCCGTCCACGGTCTGCAGCATGACGTAGCGTTCGATCTGCCGGAACTCGTCCTCCGGCACCATGGACTCTTTTTGCCGGTAAATGCTCTCGGTCATTTCGCGGATGAGTTCTTTCAGACCATCCGGGGTCAGGCCGTCGACGGTGTCCTCATCCGGCATCGGGCAATGGGTGTTGAATTGCTGATAGACCGCATCGTCGATGGCCTTCCAGTCCCATTCCGCGGGCGGCATGCGCTCGTCGACCGTGTCGGCGACGATGTCATCGACCCGTTCCTCCAGCATCTCCATGATGTCGTCGCGGATGTCCTCCCCCCGCAGGATATTCAGGCGGTGGGAGTAGATCACCTCCCGCTGCTGGTTCATGACATCGTCGTATTCGAGCAGTTGCTTGCGGATGTCGAAGTTGTGACCTTCCACGCGGGCCTGGGCGTTTTCGATGGCCTTGCTCACCAGACGATGCTCAATGGGCTCGCCTTCTTGCATCCCGAGCCGCTCCATGATGCCCTTCATCCGGTCGCCGCCGAAGATGCGCATCAGGTCGTCTTCCAGGGAAAGGTAAAACCGCGAGGATCCGGGATCGCCCTGGCGGCCGGAACGGCCGCGAAGCTGGTTGTCGATGCGCCGGCTTTCATGGCGTTCCGTACCGAGGATGTGAAGTCCGCCCAGGTCCTTGACGCCCTCGCCCAGGACGATGTCGGTTCCGCGGCCCGCCATGTTGGTGGAAATGGTGACCTGGCCGCGCTGACCCGCCTGGGCGATGATCGCGGCTTCCTTTCCGTGGTTTTTGGCATTTAGCACTTCGTGGGGAACGCCCCGTTTCTTGAGGATTTCGGAGAACTGTTCCGATACGTCGATGGAAACGGTGCCGACCAGCACCGGTTGCCCCTTTCGGTGCAGTTCGATGATCTCTTCCATGGCGGCGTTAAACTTTTCTTTCCGCGTTTTGAAAATCGAATCCGGAAAATCGTCTCGAATCATCGGCATGTTGGTCGGGATGACAACCACGTCCAGATCGTAAATCTTCTTGAATTCCTCGGCCTCGGTGTCGGCCGTACCGGTCATGCCGGCAAGCTTGTCGTACATGCGGAAATAATTCTGAAACGTGATGGTGGCAAGGGTCTGGTTTTCGTTTTCAATGCGAACTTTTTCTTTCGCCTCCAAGGCCTGATGAAGTCCTTCGCTGTATCGCCGGCCGGGCATCAGTCGTCCGGTGAATTCATCGACGATGAGGACTTCTCCGTTTTTGACAATGTAATCGACATCCCGTTTGAACAGGGTATGGGCTTTGAGGGCTTGGTTGACGTGGTGCAGCAATTCAATGTTCGCGGCATCGTAGAGATTTTCCACTCCCAAAAACGATTCGGCCTTGGAAACCCCTTCTTCGGTCAACACCGACGTTCGTGCTTTTTCGTCGATGCTGTAATCGACTTCTTTTTTCAGGTGGGGGATGATGGTGTCCACCCGGTAGTAAAGCTCCGTGGATCGCTCGGCGGGCCCGGAGATGATCAGCGGGGTCCGGGCTTCGTCGACCAGGATGGAGTCGACTTCGTCGACGATGGCGTAGTGAAGTTCCCGCTGGACCAGGGTGTCAACGTCGAACTTCATGTTGTCGCGAAGGTAATCGAAACCGAATTCGTTGTTGGTCCCGTAAGTGATGTCCGCGTTGTATGCGATTTTTCGCTGCTGGTCGTCCAGATCGTGCACGATGCAATCGACCGAAATACCCAAAAATTTAAAAATCTGCCCCATCCACTGGGTATCGCGTTTGGCGAGATAGTCGTTGACCGTGACGATGTGGACACCCTTCCCGGTCAGGGCATTGAGATAGGCCGGCAGGGTGGCGACAAGGGTTTTCCCTTCACCGGTTTTCATTTCGGCAATATCGCCCCGATGAAGCACGACGCCGCCGATCAACTGGACGTCGAAATGACGCATCTTCACGGTCCGCCAGGAAGCCTCCCGTACCACGGCGAACGCTTCCGGCAAAATATCCTCGAGGGGTTCGCCGTTATCGAGGCGCTGGCGAAAAAGGGCGGTCCGGCCGCGCAGCGTGTCGTCGTCCATTGCCTGAACAACCGGCTCGAGAGCGTTGATCTGCTCGACGAGGGGCTGCATCCGCCTGATGATGCGCTGGTTTTTACTTCCAAACACCTTGGTCAGAAACGTAAAGTTCATCGATTGCGGTTCTCCACATTCAACGCGTTGAGGGTCGGTCAATTTAAAAAATGAGATTTTACCACCAATTGGCGGCAATGGCAAAAGCAGGGGGACGGTTTCTCCCGGTGGGTGCAGGAATCGACACCCGGGGCGCTTCCGTGCCAATCCCGCGATGGCGGGGGTTCAAGTCATGAGAAAATGCTTTCCAAGGTTCCAGGGCTGGCCGTTTGCGGGGATTGCTGCCGTTTGTCGATGGCGACCCTTTTGCCGTGAGCGCGGACGGGCAAGATGCCACCGGGTTCGATGCGATGCAAAGCGGCGGTCGCATGCGGTCGGAAAATGGCTTGCGGTTTATCCGTGGGTGGACACGAGATCGGCGTCCGGATTGATCGGGACCCCATTCAGCAAGATTTCGTAATGAACATCGACATGGGACGCGTGGCCCGGGGCACCGGCGA
>JBJKPT010000261.1:0-3669 GCA_046706045.1 Desulfobacterales bacterium | reverse complement strand
ATATCGAGTTGGTCACCTACGCCCAAGTCCAATCGGTATCGGGCGAACCCGGTCGCTTCAAGGTCGCAGTCAAAAAAAAGGCGCGTTTCATTGACATCGCGCGCTGCACCGGGTGCCGCTCATGCGTGGATGCGTGCCCGGTGACGATGACCATTGGCCGGCCGGGATCCATGACCATCGGATCGGGTCCTATGGATGGAACGTATGATTAGGCAAGTCTACTTTGATCCGAAGATCGAGAAAAATTTGCAATTGTTGCGCCGTTCCGGGAAAAAGGCCGCCTTGGCCGCGACCCGGGCCGAGGAGATCATCGCCCGCTTAAAAATCGGCGGTGTCATGAAGGACCGCGTAGGAACCGTGACCAGGCACGGCGAGCGGCGCATCAGAGGCGTGATGAAGTACGATCTGGGCAGGGGTTATCGACTGGTTACCTTCAAGCGGGGCAACCATCTGTTCTTGCTCTATGTGGGCACCCATGACGATTGCCACCGCTGGATCGAGAACAACCGGGAATTGACCATGGCCCACGTCCAGGAGCGCTGCACCATGCTCCTCACCGGTGAGGGGGAAGACGATTCGGGCGCGGTGCCGGGCGATGACAATGGTGAAGAGGAAGATTTCAATCCGTTTTCATCCGTTTCCGAACAGGATCTGCGCCAGGTGTTTTGTGGTCTGGTGAGCCCCGCCGCGCGGGGAGTTGAAGGCTAAACGATGAACGTGAAGGCGTTCCATCGATTGGGTTACGTTCGAATCTAATAATGAAATAGCGCTCGAAGGAGGTTGACTCATGTTGAATGTTACCGAAAAAGCACAGGAAGAGATCGCAAAATATTTTGAAGAAAACGCCATCAAGCCCATCCGGGTGTTTATTGCCAGCAGCTGCAGCGGGCAGCAGATCGGTCTGGCCCTGGATGAAGCGCGTCCCGAGGATGCCATTTATGAATTCGCCGGGATTCAATACCTGGTGGAAAAAGCCTTCCTGGCCCAGGCCCAACCCATTGAGATCGATTTCGCCGGCAATGGTTTCAAGATCACCTCATCCCTGCAGTTGGGAGAAGGTGGATGCGGCGGATGCGGATCGTCGGACGGTTGCTGTTCTTAGTCTAACGCGTATTCCGGCTCGGAGTTGCTGTTGAGGAATGTGGAAAAAACAGGATCCGGCAGTTTGACAAGGTCTGGAAGAAGGCGCTGAACGATGCCGGGCTCGATCCGGACCTGATTTTTCACGACCTGCGGCGGACGGCCGTCCGGAACATGGTCCGCGCATCGATCCCCGAGCGGGTGGCCATGCAGATTTCAGGGTATCGCACGCGATCGGTGTTCGACCGCTACAACATCGTCAGCCCCGGGGATTTGATGATGGCGGCCAAGCGGCAGGAAGCCTATTTCCAGGCCCAGGATGAAGCACATGAAAAACAGCCTAAAATCAGATCGTTCGGATAGGGCCGTGCACGCTATTAGCACAATTTTGGGCACAGTGGCCCCAAAAACGACCAAGGGGTTGTCGGATCTCTCCGCCAACCCCTTGATTTTAACCCTAATTTCTGGTGCCGAGGGACGGAATCGAACCGCCGACACGGGGATTTTCAGTCCCCTGCTCTACCGACTGAGCTACCTCGGCAAGACTTGCGCGGGATGACCATTGCGGTCAGAAAGCGCTCTTATAAACTTCGGACACGCGGCTTGTCAAGGGCTTTCTGGAAGGCCTGGCGCGGCCCGTTGGTCGTTCGTGCCCGGGCAAGAGGTCGCGTGTTTTTAACCGCAATCGCTTGCTTCGGGCCGGGCCGGGATGCGGTGGCTGCAGGGGACGTTGCAGGCGCATTTGCCGCAGACTTCCACCGAGGAGAGATCATCGAAGAGCGCGTCGTTTTTGAGGCACTGGCCGTAGCAGGCGCGCCGTTCGTAGGCGGTTTCGCGAAGGGCGCCGTAGGTGCATTTGTCCACACAGGCGTTGCACCGGCGCCCGGCTTTTTTCAGGCAGTACTCGGTTCCGGGGCGCTGGGTGGCAGGAAAGGCCGCCGTGGTCACGAAGCTACCGAGCCGGCCGCAGCACCCGGACCGGGTGATGAGGAGGTTGTTGTGGCCGAAGGTGCCGAGGCCGGCGATGACGCCGATGTGTTTGTGGGACCACCGGCTGATGAGCCGCTCGGGGTCGAAATTGTGGGTGGCCGGGGTGACAGCGACGGCGTAGCCCAGGCGTTCCAGGGTGGCCTTGAAATGCGCGGTGATCGTTTCGATCAGCCGGTTGGTCGTGACGTAGGATTCGGCCCAGCTGCGGGCGGCGAACGTGCCGGCGGCGCTGTTTTCTTTTCCCAGCCGCTTTAGAAACGGGATAAAGAAGACCACCACGGACCGGGCGCCGGGCAAAAGGTCCGCCGGCATGGCGTGATCCTCGGCAACGGCGCGGCGAAGATCTTGAAACAGGGGATCGTCGGCCGCGGCCACGGCGATGAGGGGCTTACGCCAATAGCCGGAGGCCACGTGATCGTTTTCCGAGGCTTTCATGACGGCGCCGATTTCCTGCTCCAGCCATTCCCGGGTGAAGGCGTCATCGTGGGTTGCGTGATCCGGCATGGGTTTTCCTTCCTTATAAGCCAGAAAGGCAGAGGTATTTCATCTCCAGGTATTCCTCGATCCCGTGGCGGGAGCCTTCCCGGCCGATGCCCGATTCCTTCACCCCACCAAAGGGGGCGACTTCGGTGGAGATCAACCCGGTATTGATCCCGACCATGCCGTAGGCAAGTGACTCGGCGACCCGCCAGATCCGGCCCACGTCGCGGCTGTAGAAATAGGCGGCGAGGCCGAACTCCGTATCGTTCGCCATCCGGACGGCCTCGGCTTCGGTCTTGAACCGGAAAAGCGGTGCCACCGGACCGAAAGTCTCCTCCCGGGCCACGGCCATTTCCGGGGTGACGTCGGCGAGGACCGTGGGTTCGAAAAACGTGCCGCCCAGGGCGTGGGCATGGCCGCCGGTCAAAAGGCGCGCGCCTTTGTCGAGGGCGTCGGCCACGTGAGCCTTCACTTTTGCGACGGCGTCTTGATCGATGAGCGGTCCCTGCTGGGCACCGTCCGTCAAGCCGTCCGCCACGCGAAGGGCCTTTACCGCGGCCACGAGTTTTTCGGCAAAGGCCTCGTAGACCCCGTCCTGGACCAGGAGCCGGTTGGCGCATACGCAGGTCTGGCCGGTGTTCCGGTACTTGCTTACCATGGCACCGGCAACGGCCGCGTCGAGATCCGCATCGTCAAACACGATGAAGGGCGCGTTGCCCCCCAATTCCAGCGAGATCCGTTTGACCGTGCCCGCACAATCGGCCATGAGTTTCTTGCCCACGGCCGTGGACCCGGTAAAGCTCAGCTTCCGCACCGCGGGGTTGGCGGTAAGCCCGGCGCCGATGACCGACGACGGGCCGGTGATCACGTTGAAAACCCCGGCCGGGATCCCGGCCCGTTCGGCCAGGACCGCGAGAGCAAGAGCGGAATGGGGGGTCTGACTGGCGGGTATCACCACCACGGTGCATCCGGCGGCAAGGGCCGGGCCGACATTCCGGGTGATCATGGCGGAAGGGAAGTTCCAGGGCGTGATCGCCGCGCACACCCCAACGGGCTGGCGGAGCACCAGGAGCCGGTTGGCGGGCGTGGGCGAGGGGATGGTTTCGCCGTAAACGCGTT
>JBJKPT010000260.1:0-1745 GCA_046706045.1 Desulfobacterales bacterium | reverse complement strand
CCTGGTTTCAGTCCATCGTGGGCGAAGAGGCCCGGGAGCAGGTGCTGGCCCGGGAGGGCCGGTTGCCCGACCGGATCTATGCCTGTGTGGGCGGCGGTTCCAACGCCATGGGGATTTTCTCCGGGTTTCTCGACGATCCCGTGGAACTCGTGGGGGTTGAAGCCGGAGGCCGGGGGCTCGACACCGGCGCCCATGCCGCGCGGCTCGCCTCGGCCGACGGCCGTATCGGCGTCGCCCAGGGCTACAAGACCTATTTTCTCCAGGACGACGACGGCCAGATGAAAGAAACCCACAGTGTCGCCGCGGGGCTAGACTACATCGGGGTTTCGCCGATTCTCTCGGACTTGAAGGATCGCGGCCGGGTGCGCTTCGAGGCCGCCACCGACGCCGAAGTCATCTCTGCCCTGGCCCTTGCCATGAACCGTGAAGGCCTGATTCCCGCCCTGGAATCGGCCCACGCCTTTGCCCGGGCCTTCAAGGAAGCGCCTCATCTGCCCGCCGGGACGATCCTCCTCATCAACCAGTCGGGCCGGGGAGATAAGGACATCTTCACCATCGCCGACGCCTTCGACGACCCGGCCTGGAAACGATTCATCTGCAGGAAAGCGGAGGCCTACCGTGCTTGAGGAAACCATTCGTAACCGGCTGCGGGAAAAGGGCCTGCTGGTGATGACCCACATCGTCATCGGCTATCCGAATCTTGCGGCCAGCATGGCGATCGTGGAGGCGATGGTCGATGCCGGGGTCGATCTCATGGAGCTTCAGATCCCGTTTTCCGAGCCGATGGCCGACGGACCGGTGATCCTCCGGGCCAATCAGAAAGCATTGGCCGGCGGGGCGCGGGTCGCCGACTGCATCGATTTCGCGGGACGGGTCGCGGCGCGCTTCCCGATTCCGTTTCTCTTCATGACCTACACGAACATCCCCTTTGCCTTCGGGATGGACCGGTTTGCCGCCGCGGCAAAAGCCGCGGGCGTCCAAGGCGCCATCGTGCCGGATCTACCGCCCGAAGAAGCCGATGACTACCTCGGTGCCATGACGGCGAACGATCTCGCGGCGATTCAGCTTTTTTCGCCGACCACCGCCGAGGCCCGGATGCGCTACCTCGCCGGGCTCGCCCGGGGATTCGTCTACTGTGTGGCCCGGAAAGGGGTAACCGGAAAGGACACCCGCTTTTCCGGGAAACTTTCCGAGTACCTCGCCCGGTGCCGGGCGGCCACGGACCTTCCCCTGGCCCTTGGCTTCGGGGTCAAATCCAGAGAAGACATCGAATTCCTGCGCGGCAAGGTCGATATCGCCGTCATCGGCTCGGAAGTGATCCGGCTGATGGACGAGAAGGGCATCAACGCGGTGGGGCCTTTTGTCCGCGGGCTGGTTTCATCGGCGCGTATCTGATTTTACGCCCAGTCGAAACACGTTCTTCGACGTGGGGAAACGGTTTGGATCGCAGACGCTTCGGATCGCGGCCAGAAAGGCCGCGACCTTGTCGATCGCTTTTCTCCCCGGGCGGTGTTCCACCCCGGAGCTGACGTCGACGGCGGCCGGACGGACGGAGGCGACCGCGGCGGCAACGTTTCGGGGGTCGAGGCCGCCGGCGAGAACCGTGGGGTAACGCCTTGCAAAATCCGCGATGGTACGCCAGTCCCAGGCCTCGGCGTTTCCACCGGGAAGCGCACCCGCGCCGGACTCGATGAGAAAGGGGCACGCCGGGTAGTCCCCGGCCCGGGCAAGGGTCGGTTCCCGTT
>JBJKPT010000259.1:0-3549 GCA_046706045.1 Desulfobacterales bacterium | reverse complement strand
GCCGCGGACCCAACGGAGTCGCCCATGGATTTTTCGTTTACCAAGGAACAGGAACTGTTCAAGAAAGAAGTCGTCCGTTTCGCCAGGAAGGAAATCGTTCCCCGGGTGGAGGCTCACGAGCTCTCCGGCGCCTTCGATTTCGAGTCGTTCCGGAAGATGGGGGAATTCGGTTTGCTGGGACTCCACTTTCCGGAAATTTACGGCGGGGGAGGAGCGGATGTGGTCACCACGGTGATCGCCGGGGAGGCCCTGGGGGAGGCGGGGGTGGACGGCGGCCTTGCGCTTTCCTACGGCGCGCACTCCTTTTTATGTGCCGATACGATTTTCCGCCACGGGACCGAGGGCCAGAGAAAGCGGTATCTGCCCAGGTTGATCTCCGGGGAATGGATCGGCTGCATGGGCCTGACCGAACCGAACGCGGGCTCGGACGCCGCGGCCCTCGCCACCGCGGCGGTCGAAGACGGCGATGCCTATATCCTGGACGGCAGCAAGATTTTCATCACCAACGGACCCATCGCGGACGTCGCCGTCATCTACCCGAAGACCGATCCGGATCAACGGCACGGCGGCGTTTCGGCCTTTGTCGTGGAAAAGGAAACCCCCGGATTTTCCGCCGGTCCGCCGCTCAAAAAAACCGGTTGCGCCACATCGCAGACCTCGCAGCTTTTCTTCGACAAATGCCGCATCCCCCGGGAAAACATCCTGGGAAACCCCGGCGACGGTTTTTTAATGGCCATGGAAACGGTCGAGTGGGACCGCAGCGCCCTTTTGGCGCCGATGGTGGGCGCGATGAATTACGCCCTCAAAAAGTCTGCGGAGTATGCCACGAAACGCGTGCAGTTCGGACGACCCATCGGCCGGTTTCAGGCGACCAAGCACAAGCTCGCCGACATGAAGATCTTTGTCGAGGCGGCCCGCCTCCTCGTCTACCGCATCGCCTGGTGCAAGGACCAGGGGCGACCCCTGAACCACCTGGAGGCGGCCGTGGCGAAACTCTTCGTGGGGGACGGAATCCTCGAGCCCAGCAACAACGCGATGATGATCCACGGCGGCTACGGCTACTGCCATGAATACGAAGTGGAGCGGATATTCCGGGACGCACGGCTGGCGCCCATCGGCGGGGGGACATCGGACATCCAGAAAAAGATCATTTCGAAACTGTTTTGAGGAACCAAGATGAATTTTGACTTCACATCCGAGGATCGAGCGCTCCAAGGGGCGGCCCGTGAGGCCGCCGGCCGGAATTATCCGGTGAAACCCGACGATCCGGAGAATCTTCACCTCGCGGTGAAGACACTTCTCAAAGACCTTGCGCCCACCGGTTACCTCGACCTCGGGCTGACGGATGCGCCGGCCGCCGTGAACCTGACCGCGGCCATGGAGGCCGTTGCCGGAACGCAGCCCGTGCTGTTTCCGATCGCGGAGACGAGCCCCCGGGTATTCGGACGGCTCATCCGCCATTACGCCGGGGAAGCCCTTCGAAACGAAATCCTTCCCCGGGTCCGGGAAGGGGACATCCTGGGCGCGGTGGCCTTCTTCGACGCCCGTATGGATCAAAAAGGGTCCGAGACCCCAATCGTCGGGGCGGCCGAAGGCGGCCGGGTCCGCGTGTCGGGGAAGAAAAACCATGTGCTCGGCGCGGCCGCGGACGCCTGGCTGGCGGTGACGGGAACGCTCGGGGAGTAAACGGCGGTATTTCTGGTGGCACGCGATGCCCCGGCGCTCACGATCACCTCCGGCGCGGTGGCCGGGGCGGGGAGCGGTGCCGGACGGCGGGGCCTGGCCTTCGCCGATTGCGCGGTCTCACGGGAGCATGTCATTCTTCCGCAGAGTTCCGAAAACTTCATGGAAACACTCCATTTCTGGGAGAACCAAGTGCTCTGTGGCGCGGCCCTGGGCGATATGGTGCGGACCTTTGGCGACGTCAAGGCCTTTTCGCAAACCCAATTCTCCGGCGGGAAACCCCTGATCGCCCGCCAGGCGGTCGCTTTCAAGCTGGCGGAAATGTACACCCTGCTCGAGACCGGCCGGCTCCTTGCCTACCGGGCGGGAGAACGTTCCGCAAACCCCGGACGGGAAGACTTCACCCTGATGTACTGCGCCAAGGTGTTTTGCACGGAAGCGGCGGAGAAAATCGCCTCGGAAGCGATGGGAATCCTGGGCCCCTGCGGCCTCGCGCCGGAGCATCCCGCGATGGAGAGTTTTCTTCGGTCCAAGATCGGAGCCGCGTTCGGAACCCCCACAGAAGTCGCCCGCGATCGGATCGGGGATGCCATGATGCGATACATCAAATGATTTCATGGAAGCAGCCAACACCGGCGCGGCTCGAGTATGAAAGGGCAATGTCGTTAACTTAAAGAGATTGATTTTTGAAAAATGTCTTCGAAATCGGGATCGCAATCGAAATCGAAAATAAGCGCAATACCAACATGTTCGATCCCGATTTCGATCCTGATCGAGACCTCTCAGAAACAATTAAGGCTTAAGTTCGTGGCATTGTATGAAAGGGGATACCGATGGCGATTATCCGAAGCAAGATCGATCCATCCTCGGACGAATTCAAAAAAAACCATGAGGCCATGACGGCGTTGGTCGCCGACCTCAAGACGGAGCTGGAAACCACCCGCAACGCCCGGTCGGAAAAAGCCCGGGCCCGGCTCGCCGAGCAGAAGAAGCTTCCAGTCCGCAAACGCCTGGAACTGCTCCTCGACCGGAACACGCCGTTTCTCGAGATCGGCGCCCTGGCGGCCAAAGGAATGTACGAAGGCAATGTGCACGGCGCGGGCACCGTGGCAGGCATCGGCGTGGTTTGCGGGCACGAGGTGCTGGTCCACGCCAACGACCCCACCATCAAGGGCGGGACCATCTACCCCATGGGCGTTAAAAAGACCCTGAGGTGCCAGACCATCGCGATGGAAAACCGCCTGCCGCTCGTCTACCTCATCGACTCCGGGGGCGCCTACCTGCCCCTCCAGTCGGAAGTCTTTCCAGACGTGGACGACGGGGGGCGCGTATTCTACAACCAGGCCATGATCTCCAAACGGGGCATTCCTCAGATCTCGGCGGTGATGGGTCTTTGCACCGCCGGCGGGGCGTACATCCCGGCCATGTCCGACGAGGTGGTCCACGTCCGGGGAACCGGCGCGATCTTTTTGGGGGGGCCGCCCCTCGTCAAGGCCGCCACCGGCGAAGACGTCACCGCCGACGCCCTGGGCGGTGCGGACCTTCATTGCCGGGAATCCGGGGTTTCGGACTATCTCGCGGAAAACGACGGCCAGGCCATCGCCATGGTCCGGGAGATCCTGAAATACCTGCCGCCCAACGAAAAATCCCGTCTGCCCATGAAAACTCCCGCCCCGCCGCAATACGATCCCAAGGAAATCTACGGCATCGTCAGCCGGGCGTTGAAGGTCCCCTACGATGTCCGGGAAGTGATCGCCCGGATCGTCGACGGAAGCGCGTTTCAGGAGTTCAAGCAGCTCTACGGCCCCACCCTGGTCTGCGGATGGGCCCATATCCACGGGTATCCGGTGGGCATTTTGGGCAACA
>JBJKPT010000258.1:0-2890 GCA_046706045.1 Desulfobacterales bacterium | reverse complement strand
GCCTATGGCGGCATCACTCAATTCATTTTCCGCACCGGGGATGAGACGGTCCGCATTCCGGTCCGGATGCAGAGTGTCGCCAAGAGGAAATTCGCCTCGAGCCTGCTCCTCTATTTTACCGGGATCACCCGCAGCGCGGACACGATTCTTTCCGCCCAGAACGCCAATCTGAGCGAAACGAACGCGTTTGACATCATGTGCCGGATGAAGGATCTGGTCGAGCCGTTCCGCGAGGCGCTTCAGGGCCCCGACATCAAGCGCTGCGGGGACCTTCTGGGACAAAACTGGGCTTTGAAGCAGCGGATGGCCCAAGGCATTTCCAATCCGGCCATCGACGCCATGTACCGGCGCGCCCTGGAGGCCGGGGCCCTTTCCGGCAAGGTGGCCGGGGCGGGCGGTGGGGGATTTTTGCTCCTGGTCGTGGAGCGGGAGCACCAGAACCGGGTATTTTCGGCCTTGAGCGAGTTCCGGGAACTGCCCTTCATGATCGAAGACAGCGGGAGCAAGGTGATTTTTGACGATCGTTCGTACACGAGTAAATAGATACGAGGCGAGGTCAAATGGCCGATATTCTGATCACCGGAGGCGCCGGATTTATCGGGTCCCACACCGCCGATGCCCTCATCGGGCAGGGGCACCGGGTCCGGGTCCTCGACAACCTCCAGCCCACGGTCCACCCCGAGGGAAAGCCCGCCTACCTCGCGCACGGGATTGATTTCCTTGAAGGCGATGTGCGGGAAAAGGGCGCCTGGGAACGGGCGCTGGAGGGAATCGATGCGGTGTACCATTTCGCGGCGTATCAGGATTACCTCACGGATTTTTCAACCTTTTTCCATACCAACGCCGTGTCCACGGCACTTCTCTACGAGGTGCTCGTCACCTCGGCGCGCCGTCACCGGGTCGCCAAGGTGATCGTCGCCGCGAGCCAAGCGGTCATGGGCGAGGGCCGATATGCCTGCCCCGATTGCCGCAAAAGCGAAACCGATTTTATCTACCCCGCGATCCGTGCCGAAGCCCAACTCCGCCGGGGCGGCTGGGACCATCTGTGCCCGGGGTGCGGCCGGCCCCTCGCCTGGCAACCTTCCGACGAGACGGTCATCAACCCCTGCAACCCCTACGCCCTGTCCAAGCACAGCCAGGAACAGATCGCGATCCAGTTCGGCCGGCGTTACGGCATCCCCTCGGTGGTCATGCGCTATTCCATCGTCCAGGGGCCCCGGCAGTCCTTTTACAACGCCTATTCCGGCGCCATGCGCATTTTCGCCCTCTCGCTCATGATGGATCGTCCGCCGACCATTTACGAGGACGGCCTCCAGGTCCGGGATTTCGTGAACATCGCGGACGTGGTCGACGCAAACCTCCGGGTCCTGGAAACCCCCGAGGCCGATTACCGGGTTTTTAACGTGGGCGGCGGCATCGCCTGGACCGTGAACGATTTTTACGAGGCCATGCAGGGGATTGTGGGGAAGCGCCTTTCGGCGAAACGCGGCGGAACCTACCGCTTCGGCGATACCCGGCACATCTTCTCCGATACCGCGCGGCTCCGGGCCCTCGGCTGGACCCCGAAGCGGACGGTCTCCGACAGCATCCGGGATTGCTGGGATTACCTGAACCGGCAGGAGGGCAGGGCGGAGATCCTCGAGTACGCCGATCGGGAGATGGCCCGGCTCCAGGTTGTTCGCCGGGTGGCGGACGGATCATGAACGCCTTTTTGCTCGCCGCCGGCCTCGGCACGCGGCTTCGGCCGATTACCGACACCTGCCCCAAATGCCTGGTGCCGGTCTGCGGGAAGCCGTTGCTGGCGATCTGGATCGATCTGCTGGCAGCCCACGGGATCCAACGGGTGTTGATCAACACCCACCACCTGGCGGACCAGGTGGAGACGGCCGTCGCCGGATTGGCCGGCCGGAGCGGTCTTGCCATCGCAACGGTCCACGAGCCGGCGCTTTTGGGCAGCGCCGGCACCCTTTTGGCCAACCGGGATTTCATCCCGGCCGGCGCGGATTTTTTGATCGCCTATGCCGACAACCTGACCACGGCGGATCTCACCGCCATGATCCGGGCCCACGCCGGTTTTCGTGACCAAGGCGCGCTGTTGACCATGGGCCTGTTCCGGTCGCCGAACCCGGAGGCCTGCGGCATCGCCACCCTCGATGCCGATTCCCGGGTGGCGGCTTTCGTCGAAAAACCCACCCACCCGCCGGGCAACCTGGCCAATGCCGGAATCTACGCGGCATCCCATGGTTTCCTTGACTTTGTCGCCGAAATCAGGGAAATGGGCCACACCGGCCCCTTTGATCTGGGGCTTCACGTGCTGCCCCGTTTGACCGGACGGATGTTCGGGTTCGAACTGACGGGGTACCTGAAAGACATCGGCACCGTGTCGGCCTTTCTCGAGGCCCAACACGACTGGCCTCTGGCGAATCGACACCGAGGAGACGGATGATGGACGCGCAGTCCCAGATCACGGCATACCTTGCGGCCCTGACGGTCGAGGTAAACCGGTTTGATATCCCGGTTTTCGAACAAATCGTGGAATCACTCCTTTCGGCCCGCCGCGACGAGCGGCAGATCTTTGTCATGGGAAACGGCGGAAGCGGATCGACCGCTTCTCATTTTGCCTGCGACATCAACAAGGGCTGTGCCGTGGACGGCGCCAAGCGGTTCAAGGTGATCTGTTTGAACGACAACCTGCCGAGCCTCCTGGCCTATGCGAACGACATGGGCTACGCGGTGGTGTTCGAGGAGCAGCTGAAGAACTTTTTCAGGCCCGGCGACCTGGTGATCGGGATCTCCGGCAGCGGCAACTCCGAAAACGTCTTGCGGGCCGTCGGCTACGCCGGCCGGATGGGCGGGGTTTCCATCGGGATCACCGGTTTTTCCGGGGGAA
>JBJKPT010000257.1:0-2182 GCA_046706045.1 Desulfobacterales bacterium | reverse complement strand
CCGATGAAAGCGCCCGCGAGTCTGCGATGGAAATCCCTGGTGGTGCCCCCCCGGGCGGGCGATTGAAAAGATCCGCTTACCATCGCTGCCTCCAGGTGTTGAAAAGAGGGAACTGCCGGTCAAGGCCCGCCTGGAACACGGGGTGCACCCATTGAAAGTCCCTCTTGCATGAAGGTCCACCCACCAGCCGGTGCCGGAGCCTGGCGGCCCCGCCCCGGATCTTTTCAGGCGACATCGGTGGCGCGGTCGTCCTGGCGTAGGATGAATTCGGACACGCGATCGTAGGATCGTCCTACAGGAATATCGGACCAATCCGTATTGGACGAATCATTTGGCGGTCTTAGTATGAGAGCCGAAAAAACCGCCGCAAGTGCGGAAAGGGTTTCACCCGGGTCGCCGGTTTGGGAAAGGTAATGGCTCCCGGGAGTGTGTCCCGTTGGCAACGATGACCATGGCGGAGCCGAAAAATTTTTCAGCCCGTGGCAGAACGCTCAAGACCCAAATCTTAGGAGGGCAACATGAAATTCAAACGATTCAAAAAAATGCCGTATCTTCTTCTCTTTTTGGCCGTGCTGACGTTCGGTTTTTCCTGGTGGCATCATCCGGCAAATGCCAAAGACCTGGTTATTCAGACAGGACCGGTCTCGACCGCTCAGGGCGCCATTCACACGCCCATTGATTTTCGCACCGCCTTTGCCAACGTCGCCAAAGAAGCCATTCCGGCCGTGGTGCATGTCGAAGTCACCGAGAGCCAGGAAGTCTCAAATCCGCTGATGCCGTTTGAAAACGACCCGTTCTTTCATTATTTCTTCAACATGCCCCAGCAGAATATGCCCCGCAAGTTCAAACGGGAGATGAGGGGCCTTGGCACCGGCATGATCATGGATTCCAAGGGCTACATCCTGACGAACAACCATGTCGTGGCAGGCGCCAATGACATCGAGGTCCAGCTCGCGGACGGCGCCCGCTACAAGGCGTCTCTGGTCGGCGCCGATCCGAAAACCGATCTGGCCGTTATCCGGATAAAGGCCGACAAACCGCTGCCGCATCTGGTCTTTGGCGATTCCGACAAGATGGAAGTCGGCGACTGTGTCGTGGCCATCGGCGAGCCGCGCGGCCTCTATCAAACCGTCACCCACGGCATTATCAGCGCCAAGCACCGTCGCGGCATCATGAACCCGGACAGCTACCAGGATTATCTGCAGACCGACGCCGCCATCAATCCGGGCAACAGCGGCGGCCCTTTGCTGAACCTGGACGGGCAGGTGATCGGCATCAATTCAGCCATCGTCAGCGATTCGGGCGGGTTCGAGGGTATCGGCTTCGCCATTCCGAGCAACATGGCGGTTCACATCGCCAAAGAACTCATCGCCCACGGCAAGGTGGCGCGCGGCTGGCTGGGGGTGAGTATCCAGGCCGTCACCCCGCAAGTGGCAAAAGACAAACACCTGAGTGTCGACCACGGAGCGCTCATCATGAGTGTCGTCAAAAACAGTCCGGCCGGTGAAGCCGGTCTGGAAACGGGCGACGTGATCATCGCTTACAAGGGAGAGTCCATCGGCGACGCCGCCGATCTGCAAAACGATGTCGCGGATACGACCATCGGTGAGACCGTGGCCATGACGGTCCGCCGCGATGGCAAAGACCTCCAGGTGAAGGTGAAAATCGGCGACCTCGCGAACGCGATCCTCCGCATGGCCGAGTCCCTCAAGGACCGTCTGGGCGTGGTGGTGCGGCCGGTCACCAAGGCCGAAGCCGAAAAATACGGAATGGATAAACCCAAGGGGGTTGCCATCAAATCCCTTGTCCCCGGCGGCGTCTTGGATCGTGAGGGTTTTGAGAAAGGCTACATCATCCTGATGATCGACGGGCAGTCCTTTGAGGGGGTTCAGGATTTCGTGGACATGGTCCAATCCCTCAAACCCAATCAACGGATTCAGTTGATGGCCCTGGATCACCGTACCGGCCAGACCGGGTATCTCTGGGTCCAGGTCCGGTAGGAAATCCATGGGGACGCCGCCCATGCCCCGCAGAGTATGGGCGGTGTTGACCGGATCGGTTGGACCTGTTGGCGAGAGAAACGTTGCGTTCACCGAAATCGCTGTCGGGATCGGGTTCTGATTTCGATGGCGATTTCGATTTGGATGCGGTAGTGCCTTCAGTCAACCCTCTGGGCTGGCAT
>JBJKPT010000256.1:0-4764 GCA_046706045.1 Desulfobacterales bacterium | reverse complement strand
AAGGATGGGCGGGGAGGATTCGCGGCTCGTTTGGTGAAACGGCAGGGGTCGATCCATCCGAGGCGGCCGCGGGAAGGGGGTGGCCGGCATGCAGGGCCGGCCGCAAGGAAACGGGCCCGCGATTCCTCCGGGTCAATTGCCCGCCTTGAACTCACGCCAAATTGCCTTTCCTGGAATGGACGCTGAATAAAAAAAGCCGGAGCAAAAGCCCCGGCTTTTTTATTTCCGAACAGCAAGTTCAGATCAAACGGCTAGAAGTTGATCTGGAACACGGCGCCGTAGGCAGCAAACGCGCCGTTATCGTAATACGTACCCTGGTTCAGGCCGCTGCCCTGATCAAAGTAGTCGGCTTCCGGGACGACCTGGACGCCCGGGGCCAGGGTGATGGGGAATTGGATGTAGTAGGACGTGCCGTAACCTTCGCTTTTGCCGATCCCGTTGGCGGCATCGCACTCGTTGTGCATGTAGCCGATACCGGCTTCCGACGAGATCATGTCGTTAAACTTCATCCCGACCACACCGGCGACACCGTAACCGGTCGAATCCTCGCTGGCCGTGCCGGTGGCATTGATCTGAGCCTCGGAGCCAGTCTCATCGCGAAGCCACATGCCATAGTTGCCGAGGTTCTGGCCGTAGTAGCCCGTGGCGCCGACATAGGCCGGGCCGAAATGCACCGTGCCGCGAAGCCCGCCGATATAGGAGGTCACGGCTTCCTTGTTGCTGGCCGTGCCGGCGTTATAGGTCTGGAAACCGGCGAAAGCCCCGGCCCAGAAAAGGTCCGAATTGTAATCGTAAGAGGCTTCGACCTTGGGCATCACCTGATCGACCGTAGGATTTCCAACGCCGGTGACCTGGGTGGAAAACGCCGGAGTGGTTGTTGGGGTAATCAACGCGAGCACGAAGCCGTTGTTCATTTTCAGGGCGATCATGGGCAAGCGGTCTTCGTACATGGCGCCTTCGGCGAGCAGATCTTCATCGCCGTCGATTTTCTGGTTGGAAATGAAGGACTCGGCCGGGGTGTAGTCCTGGCCGACTTCGATCAGGCCGGAGGCGAAGTGGTATTGGCCGTAGAGAAGACGCCAGTGGGCATCGCCAGCAGTACTATAGCCGTTGGCGTTGTCGCCGAATTCGAATGCACCGGTCACCTGGTCGGAAACCTTCACGGTGGCGCCGATCCCGGCTGCCCCCGCGCTCAATCCCATGCCGAGGTCGGTATCGCTCTGGTTTACGCCCAAAGCATTATTCATGTACTGGCTGTCGAAGCTGTAATAAAACGCGTCCAGTTCGGCCTTGCCGTACATGTTCCATTGGGCGGCGGCATTGGCCGTGGACGGAACGACCATGACCGCGGCCGGAACGATCAGGGCCAATGCCAATACTGCAATCAATAGCTTCTTCATCTGTGGGTTCCTCCTTAATGGTGAAATGCCTCAAACACTCATGCCTCGATAACACGCCTCAAACAAGTACGCTTCCCGATCACCCCCTTTCGTGTTCTCAAACGCAGGTAAAGGCGAGGATGGAAATGGTACTGCTTGCGATGCCTATACCAGCACCCAAAACGCTTGTCAACGATTTGTCATCGGTCCGTTGTCCTTATTTATTCGGGTATCACGGCCGCCGGCCATCCGTGCACCGGCGGCCGAAGCCGAAGGCTCTCGTACAGGGCGATGCCCGCCGCCGTCGAAAGGTTCAATGACCGGATGGCATCCAGGATGGGAATAAAGTAGCTCTGCCCGGAATGGGCGGCGAGCATCGCGGGCGGCAATCCCCGGCTTTCCGATCCGAAGACGAGAAACAGGCGCCGCGCATTCGGCATCTGCCAAAAGGGCCGCCTGCCGAGCTTGCTGAAGAACGCGATCTCATCCGGCTTCGGACGGAAACGATCCAAAAACCGGTCGAATCCCTCCCAGACGGACAAGGGCACCCGGGGCCAGTAGTCAAGCCCGGCCCGTTTGAGGTGTCTGTCGTTCAAAGAAAACCCCAGGGGCTGAACCAGGTGGAGCGCCGCCCCGGCCCCCAGGCAGGTGCGTCCGATATTTCCCGCGTTCCAGTGCACCTCCGGGGCCACCAGCACCACGTGGCGCTCCACGCACGTCGTCTCGATTGTTTCCACCATGCCATACCTCGGTGCCGTTCCCTCTCCTCGGCGTCATTCCGGCGAAAGCCGGGATCCAGCATCGGCGGCCGGGAAAGGCTTGGAAAACCGGTCCTTGCGCAGAGCCTGTTCCCGGACCGGGGCGTCCGCCGGGGTGACGGATAAGAGAACGGTGCCGTTTCCGGGCGGGCACGTTCACCGCGGCCGGCCGCAACCGGGGCAATACCGGTGGTCCGGCGCGAGGCGCCGGCCGCAGCCGCGGCATACCGCATCGGTGAAGGAGGGCCCTGCGCCGCCGCCGGGCTCCCGGGTTTCGTCCACCGGGGCCTTGCACCGCTCGCAGAACAGGAACGGCGCCCCCTTCCTGACCCTCAGCACCGGAATGAAAAAAAGGTTCAGGTAGTGATCGATCCGTTTCCGTCGGGCCTGGTAAAGTCCGCAGGCGGGGCAGCGCCGGAGGGTTTCATCGACCGTGAGGGTTTTGGGGGAGACCCCGCCGAGAAAAAAGAACATGGCCGCATTTCCAAACGGTTTCGGGTGCGTCGCGGCACCCCCCACGGGGGGACGATTCGAAACGGAGGTTCTCCCGCCGGTCAGAAATGGCGAGGTTTGCAGACGATTTCACGAATTCGCAGATCGAAAAAATTGTTCTGATGGGCCGGCTTGAGGATCAGTGCCGTGTCCGCGCCCCGGGACGATCCGCCGACGGCCACCATATCCGCGCCGCTCAAGGCGCCGCCGTCGGCGGCCATGACCGTCACCTCGACGGCGACCTTGGTGCCCTGGCCGAAAAGCCTCAAGGTGTCGGCGATGAGCAGTACCGGGTTGCCGCCGCCACCCTGCTTTGCCGCCACCGACCGTTCGATCCCCGACAGGGCATGGCTGGCGGAAATGACGCGCACGCCGGCCTTTTCGAGCGTTTTCCGGGCGGTCTCGGGCATGGCGGGTTGAAAGGGCTCCCGCCACCCGCAATGGTAGGTGACCGCCGTGATCACGAATTTGTCGAAAATCTCGACCGCCGCGAGCGCCGTCTCGCCGGTGGTGGAGGCGATCACCGCCTCGTTCAGGCCCAGTGCCCGTGCCCGCTCAAACGCCGCGGTCAAGGTTTGCCGGGTGTTGACTTTTCCCGCTTCGTCAAAATACATATCCGCCTCCTTGCGTTGTTTGCCGTATCGGTTTTCTGTTATAACCCGCACGGCCGGTGACGGCAAGGGATCGGCGACGCACCCGGGCAAGGGGTGCCCCGCTATCGTTCGGGCACCCCAAAAATGTCGAACGCCAGCCTTGCGCGAACGCCCCGACGGCCTCATGGTTTGCGGTGCCGACGGGGGCGCTTCGCACGGCGCGCGGGAGATTTTTTTGACCGGCCCGGCCGAGGCGGAAATCCGGTTTCACCATCTTTCATTGGGGAGGTGCGTTCCATGATCATCGACGTTCACGTGCACGCCTTTCCGGGATCGATCCGGGCGCACCGCGAACGCTATTTTGAAAAAGAGCCCGCGTTTGCGCTGCTTTACGCCGATCCCCGGGCGCGCCTGGCCGGGGCCGCGGAGATCGTCGCCGCCATGGACGATCAGGGGGTGGATAAATCGGTGATCTTCGGTTTTCCCTGGAAAACCCTTGATACGGCGCGGCAAAACAACGACTATGTCCTCGAGGCGGTCTCCCGGTACCCGGATCGGCTGATCGGGTTTTGCTGCGTGGACGCGACCCTGCCCCGGGCCGCCGACGAGGTGACGCGCTGCCTGGATGGCGGCATGGCCGGTGTGGGGGAACTGGCGTTTTACGAAAACGGCATCGACGGCGACGCGCTTTCCCGGCTCGCCCCGGTCATGGCCGTTTGCGAGGCGGCCGATCGACCGGTGCTGATTCATACCAACGAGCCGGTCGGGCATGCCTATCCCGGCAAAAGCCCGAACACCCTGGCCCAGATCTACGGCCTGGCCGAACGGTTTCCCCGGAACCGGATCGTCCTGGCTCATTGGGGCGGCGGTATCTTTTTCTACTGCCTGCTGAAAAAAGCGGTGCGTGCGGTCCTTGCCAACGTCTGGGTGGATACGGCCGCCTCCCCGTTTCTGTACACCCCGGCGGTCTACCGGTACGCCGCGGAGCTGCTCGGCCCGGAAAAAATACTTCTCGGAAGCGATTTTCCGCTGATTCGACCGGAGCGTTACATGAAGGAGATGGCCGATGCGGGCCTGACCGGAGCGGCCATCTCCGGAATTTGCGGAGGCAATGCACGTTCATTGCTGAGCCTATAAAATCCTTTGGATGCGATGCCGCCCCGGGCAAACGGGGATCCCGGCCAAGGGGACTGCCGGTGTTGGCGGTGGCCCTGGTGTTCATGATGTCCTGCGCCCAACCGGCGGCCGTGGCCGGCACGCCGGTCCCGGAAACGGCAGCGGCGGCGGCGACCTCGGAGACGGCAGCGGCGGCGGCGACCTCGGAGACGGCAGCGGCGGCGGCGATTCGCGCAGAGATTTTAAAGGCCTCCGGCCAATACTCCTGCCGGGGGGAACGGCTCTGCGGCCTTGCCGTGCTGCCGTCGTTTTACGCCCGGCGCGACTACCGCCCGGCCTGGGGCGTCGACACCGGCCGCCTGGATCTGGCCCGATCCCTGCTGAGCGCCCTTCAGCAGGCCCCCGACGACGGACTCGACCCGGCCG
>JBJKPT010000255.1:0-9929 GCA_046706045.1 Desulfobacterales bacterium | reverse complement strand
TCATGGCCTCGACCAGCGGATCGGCGATGGTCCGTCCGGCCGCAGCGATCAACTCCGGCGTTTCCATGGGATGGGGGGAGATGGCGCCGACGCCGCCGGTGATGGGGTTGGTTTTGCCGGCCGGGCCTTCGAAGCGCTCGGGATAGTCCATGGCCGTGGGCAGGATCCGGTAATTGCCGTTTCCGTCCACGAACAGGGTGAAGCTGATCTCCACCCCGGACATGCGCGATTCGATGAGAAGCGGCCAGGCATTCTTTTTCCCGTGCATGCTTCGGTAGTCGGCGCTGTAATCCTGCATGAGGGTGTCGTAGACTTCCCGGATTTCCCATGTGTTCAGAATGATCCGGGCCCCTTTGCCGCCGGCGCTGTAAGGGTACTTCAGGACCACACCGCCGAAGGCGTCGATGGCTTCCAGGCAACACCGGCGCACGCTGCCGTAGTCGCGGGCGTCCACTTCCCACCAGGTGTCGGCGACCGGGATGCCGGCCTCGCGGCAAAGGTGCTTGCAGGCGATCTTGTCACCTTCGATGAAGGCGCCGGCTTTGTCCAGGCCCAGGATCCGGTCCCCGAATCCGGCCTCGGCAACCCGGTCCACGATCCCTTCGAAGAAAAGGGCCTCGGGCATGGGTACCACGTAGTGGATGCGCCCGTCGGTCAGGGCCGCGACGATCGTCTCGGCATAATCGTTGACGCCGTTCGTTGCCGTGGGAATGATGTCGACGGGCCACTGAAGCCGTTCGACAAATGCCGGTGCCGCCGGCGTGCCCCGGATCACCGCGCCGCGATAGGGTTCGCCGTCGGTTTCACTGGTGGCCGTGGAGATGACGACGGCACAGAGCAGGGTACGGCCGTCGGTGCCGGCAAACGCGATGGTTTTCATAAAGAACATCCTTTCCTGTTCACCCCGGCCTTGGGGGCTGCCTCCCGGGGTCGTTTTCCGGATTTGGATCGCGCCGACCCTACCAGAGAGCCTTCGGCAGGGTCAATTCGAAACCGTCGTTTATTTTGACAGTTTTCCCGTTATGCCATATACCATGGGGTAATCTTCCGTTCCCGGGGCCTGCCGGCCTTCGACGCGGGTCCCGGCGGTGCTCGAACCCACAGGACGGTGCCATGATCGACGGCTTTAATCAAATCGTTGAAGAGAGAATTCGTCAGGCCCAGCGACGGGGGGAGTTTGACAACCTGCCCGGTCAGGGCCGTCCGATTTGCTTGGATGACGACGGCCACATCCCCGAAGATCTTCGCATGGCCTATAAAATATTGAAAAACGCCGACTGCCTGCCGCCGGAGCTCGAAGCGAAAAAGGAAATTCATCGGACCCAGGACCTTCTGGCCGGCATGCCGGAATCCGCCGAGAAATTCAACCTACTGAAACGGCTCAATTTTTTGGTTCTAAAGCTCAACACGATGCGAAACGGCAACGTGGCCTTCGAAGAGCATCAGGTATATGCCGCGCGCATGGTGGAGCGGATGGCGGAAAACCGGAAACCCCCTCAGAAGGCCTGATGCCGTCGGAAGGCATGCGGTTGACGGCGACCGCGCATGTGGTTCCCTATGTTTGGTGGAAAAAAGAAAAAGGAATCCGACGGCTCGCTAAAGAGCGTCATGATGGCCTATCTGGTGCTGCTGCTGCACCTGTCGATCATCGGCCTGATCGGACTGCTGGTGCTTTTTTTCCGGGGTATCGTGCAGTACATGTTTTGGATTTTCCTCGGGGGCTCGACGATTCTGGCCGTATTGGTGTGGACATTTTACCGTCGCATGCGGCGGGAGGGAAAGAATCTCAACGAGATGCTCCGGTCATCGCCTTTCCACGGCCGGTCCGTGGAGGTGAGCCTTCTGGGCGGCCTGGCATCCATAAAGATCGGGCGCTCCGCGGATGCACCGATGCTCGATACCGGGGTCTTGCCGCCCCGGCGCCGGCTCGAAGATCCGGGAACCCAGCGGGTACTGGACCTCGCCGAACTGGCGCGCCTGCTGGAAAACAAGATGATCACACCGGAAGAGTACGAACTCGCGAAGCAGCAGCTGTTGCGACCTCCATCCATCGGTCCGTATTAGCAGGGGCCGCCGTCGAGCCCCGACCCTTGGATCTTGAGTTTGCTTCTAACCTTTCACCCCCGGGGACAGCGTCATGAAAAAACGGACCGTGGCCCTGCTTTCCGGCGGCATTTCTTCGGAACGGGAAGTGTCGCTGAAAAGCGGCGATCAAGTCTACGAGGCCCTCGACAAGAACGCGTACAACATTGTTCGCTACGACCCGAAAACCGATCTGGCAAGGCTTGCGGCCGATGCCGGCACCATCGATTTTGCACTGATCATCCTCCACGGGCCCTTCGGCGAGGACGGCACGATCCAGGGTATGCTCGATTTGTTGGGCATTGCCTACCAGGGATCGGGTGTGCTGGGCAGCGCCACGGCCATGAACAAGTGGGTTTCCAAGCGGCTTTACGCGGCTGCAGGACTCCCGGTCCCGCCCTATGTCGTGGTCGAACAGCAGGTTGGTTTCAAGGGGGATGACCTCGTCGACCGACTGGGGCTGCCCATGGTGATCAAACCGGTGGCTTCCGGCTCCAGCGTTGGAATGACCATCGTGGATACCGCCGGGGCGTTGCCGGAGGCGTTTGAAAAGGCCTTTGCCGAAGACCGCGCCGCGATCGCCGAAGCGTATATCGACGGCACCGAAATCACCGGCAGCGTCATTGGAAACGATTCCGTCGATCCCCTGCCGTTGATCGAAATCATCCCCAACGCCGATCATGCGTTTTTCGATTACGAGGCCAAGTACACACCGGGCGTTACCCAGGAGATCTGTCCGGCGAGGATCTCCGAAGCCCTCACCCAAAAGGCCCAGGATTATGCCGTCCGGGCCCACCGGGCCTTGCATTGCCGCGGCTACAGCCGAACGGACATGATGCTTCGCGGGGAAGAATTCTTCGTCCTGGAAACCAACACCATCCCCGGCATGACCCGGACCAGTCTTTTCCCCCAGGCCGCGGCCAAAGGGGGTCTGTCTTTTTCCCGGCTGATGGATCGGCTCATCGAACTCGGTCTTGAAAATCATCGCGCGTGAGATCCAGGGATTCAAAACCCGGCTCCCGCGAATGTCCAGGGCAATGCCAATGGCGATGCGCTGGGAGGAAGCGCTTCGCGGGCGCCGCGGTCAACCCGCGCCCCGTGCGCTGGTGGAACACACGATGGTTTAGGGCGAACGCCGCCGACTTTTGCGCTGCTCAAGATTTGAAAGGAGACGAATCGTACCCATGTCTGCAGAAAACCGAACACCGTTGGTGGGAATCGTCATGGGAAGCGATTCCGACCTCGGCGTCATGCAGGGCGCCGTCGATATGCTGCGTTTTTTCGCCGTGCCGTTTGAAATCACCGTAGCTTCGGCCCATCGCAGTCCCCGGCGGGCTGCCGAGTATGCGGGAACGGCCCGGGCGCGAGGGCTGAAGATCGTCATCGCCGGCGCCGGGCACGCGGCCCACTTGGCCGGCGTGCTGGCGGCCCATACCACCCTGCCCATCATCGGGGTGCCCACCGACAGCTCCTGCCTTCAGGGGCTCGACAGCCTGCTGTCGACCGTGCAGATGCCGCCGGGGGTTCCGGTGGCCACCGTCTCCCTGGGAAAGCCCGGTGCCAAGAACGCCGCAATCCTGGCGGTCCAGATCCTTGCCCTCACGGACGCGGCACTGGCCGAGCGCTTGGCGGCCCACAAACGCACCATGGCGGAAGATGTTGAAAAAAAAGCCGCTTCACTTGAGGCCATTCGGTAACCACCGGCGGAAGTCGGCTTCGGCTGTGGATCCGACGGTCATTGCCCGGGCCGCGGCAACCATCCGCGGCGGGGGGCTGGTGGTGTTTCCAACGCGCTGCCTTTACGGCCTTGGGGCCGATGCCTTTAATGCGGCCGCCGTGGCCGCGGTGTTTGCCTTGAAGGCGCGGCCGCCGGACATGCCGGTATCGGTTCTGGTCGAGTCCATGGATCGTTTGAGCGCGGTGATCGCGGACCTTCCGGACATGGCCCGGCAATTGATGGACCGGTTCTGGCCCGGGGGGCTGACCCTGGTGCTGCCTGCCGCGGCCGGTCTTCCGCCGGCGCTGACCGCGGGAACCGGCACCATCGGCGTGCGGCTTCCCGCCCATCCCGTGGCCGCGGCCCTGGTCGCGGCCGCAGGGGGACCCATCACCGCCACCTCGGCCAACCGATCCGGCCGACCGGGATGTCATGACCCGAGCCGGCTGGACCCGTCGATCCGAAACGGGGTCGATATCATCCTGGATGCCGGGATGCTGGAAACGGGGGCCGGTTCCACGGTGCTGGATTTCTCTTCGCCGCGTCCCCGGCTGTTGCGCGAAGGCGTGGTATCGGCCGCGGCAATGGCCGCGGCCATTGAGGGGATTGACTTTTCGTTGTGACCTGCGTATAAAAAGCCCTTCTTTTGCCGGAGTGGTGAAATTGGTAGACGCAGAGGACTCAAAATCCTCCGACCGTATGGTCGTGCGAGTTCGATTCTCGCCTCCGGCACCACGATAAAGATGAGGGGTTATCGATCTTGAAATCGATAACCCCTCTTTTATTTTATCGACCGTCATTCCAGAAGTGCTGTAACGGTCGTCGGCGAGATATCTATGAGGCCGTTCGCGAGGGTGTAGCCAAGAAAGTTGAACCATGATCGAGGCGGGGAGAGAGCGTTCCATGGTCTTTTGAATGAGGGACCCGTCCTTGTCATAGCTGTACACGTTCCCCCCGTCGGTGAGGCAATTGTCCTCGGCCGAATAGGTCAAATCCCTTCCGGTGATCCCCTTGAGACCGTTCACCTCGTGGATCCGGGAGCCGTTCGCGTTGTGCTGGTAGCTGGACGACTGCCCCGTCCTTGGTCGCCTTGATGAGCCTGCCGTCGGCATCATAGGTATAGGCGTACTGGGAGCTTACTCCACCCAGGGTCTCGGTCTTCGTAACGATCCGGCCGTCATCGTCCCGGGTGAGGCTCCCGGCATAGGCAAGGCTTTCGACCTGGCGGGCCGATTGATCCACCTCGCCGTTGCCATTGCACATGCTGGTGTCCTTGTAAGCACCGCCTCTAACCCTATCCAGAATTTCATTCGGGGTGTTCCGCTCAAAACAGAAAGCACGAAATCATTGACGTCCCCATCTCTTCCCCAAGCCTTGTCGTGAGTCTGTCATAAGTTTTGTCGCGAGTTTGTCGCAAGTTCACCCCCCAAGTCACCCCGCAAGTCGATAGATAAGCTGATTGGTCGCCCCTTCCGCGGTGATCAGTTTCTTGTCGAGCATTCCCTTCAGGTCCCGCTGCAGGCTACGGCGGTTGACGGTCGGGCAGAGCGCCTCAAAATCCTGGATGGTCAGGTTGCCATGCTGGATGAGGTGGCCAAGCGCCCTGGCCTGGCGCTCGTTCAGACCATGCTGTTTGACCAGCACGTCGCGGCGGATGACCTGCTCGCTGCGTTCGCGCACCTCGACCATCCGGGTTTCCAGGCCGGTGACGAAGTAGTCGAGCCAGCCAGTCATGTCCATGCCGTTGTCGTGTACACTCTGGATCGACTTATAGAAGGTCGGCCGATCGCGGTCGTAGTATTCGCTGATGGTGAACAGCCGCTTGAAGTCGTACCCGGCCTTGTAGAGGCAGAGGGTGGAGAGCAGGCGCGAGGTGCGGCCGTTGCCGTCCAGAAACGGGTGGATGTGCACCAACTGGAACTGGGCGATGCCGCTCACCATCACCGGGAGGATATCAAGCTCGGCGTTCAGCCACTTGACCAGCTTCGACATCATCACCGGTATTTCCACCGCCGTGGGTGGCGTGTAGATCACCTGACCGGTACCGGAGTTGACCGCGTAGTTCTGGATATGCCGGTAATCGCCCGGCGCGGCGCTACCACCGCGCACGCCTTCCACCAGCTTGCGGTGGATCTCGCGAATCATTCCCTCGGTGATCGGGTCGCCGCTGTCCAAGCACTCGGAAACAAACTCGAAGGCGGTGTGGTAGTTGAGCAACTCCCGGACATCGTCCGGGTCGGCCTCCGGGACGGCTTCCCCTTTTCAGAGCCGCTCGGCCTGATCCAGGGTCAGCCGAGTGCCTTCGATGTGGGTGGTGTGGTGCGCCTCCAGAATCAATGCCTGTTCGCCGACCTCCCGCACCCAGTCGGCGGAGAGTTGCGCCGCCTCCAGGAAACCCCGCGCCCGTTCGATGCGGGTGATTGCGGCGGTCATGCGGTTGGTGATGGTGAATTGGGGCTGAAAAGCATCCATGCCAAATTCTCCCGCTTTTATGCCTCAACCGTTGGCGGTCCTCGGTGGTCAAGCGGTATTTCTGCTTGCTGCTGCGAGGCTTGTCGGGGATCGTCATTGTTCAGAATGAAGTTTTTGAGGTTTTTGTATTGATCGACGAGAGTAGATTTCAGGAGCATGTCACCTCCCTATACCTGTGCCATAACGGCGTTTAATAGTTCGGTCTGTTTGCCGGTGGCGGCGTCGATCTGTTGGGCCAGCGTGTCGCACATAGTCATGAGCTGGCTAATCTTTGCGACGATGCGGTGTTGTTCGGGGAGTGGAGGAAGCGGTATTAAGTGATTGATAACCGTCGAAGTGTTCAATTCAATTTGATTTGTTGTGCCCGAAGCTAAATTTTCAATTTCATTCTGTACGGTGGGACTTTGAATCCAGCGCCACAAGAATTCGGAATTAATTCGCAAAGAACGAACTCCGGTTACATGGGAATCTGTGACCAGCTCTGCTTGGCTCAACTCAACAGGGAAAAGACAAGCGCGGCCAATTGTACCTGACCCAGTCGAGTTCCAAAGAAGGTCATCCGATCTTAGAAATCTGATAGGCTCATATTTGCTTAGAGATTCCGGAGTAATGAAGCGAGCTGGTTCTAAATCCAAACCGTACCAGCGCACACATTTTTGGGAGATTACGCGATGAGACGAATAATCTGCATACGCGGGTCCTTTCCCGCGCTGTATGTATGAGCATACCTTACCAAGCCTTACCCAAGTCCACCCTTCTGGTAGCTCATAGGGCATTTCCTCGGGTTTGATCTCCAGCAGCACCTTGGGCTTTTTGATCTTGCCTTCTTTCACCAATTGCTGTTTCTCGGCCTCGATTTTTTTGAGCAGTTCGCTGGCGGGAGGGTCGTTCGGGTCTTGCGCCAACAGCTTGCCCTGCATGGCCAAGGTGAGGATCAGTCCGCGCAGTTTTTTTATTCCGTCGGGGGCGGAAAAGGCGGTGTCGAAGTGCTTATCGAGAAGTTTCGTGATTTCGCTCGTTGATGAGGAGGATTGACGGTTTTTCATATCATCCATGCCTCCGTAGTGGAATCAGGGGCGAATTTGCGGATTTCATTGGGTGGAGATGGGGGCGGAAACGAGGGCGGACACATAGGCCCGCCCGTACGGCCCGTAAATTGGCTGGGGGAATTCGTCGGACGTTGGTGGAGGCGATCCATTTCCCATTGGGCCGGGTTGTTTTGGATGTATTCGCGGATGCGGTTCAATTCCGATTCGTTGCGGACGATGTGTTCCCAATAATTGCGTTGCCATAATTTGCCAGGGAACGGACTCCAGCCGTTATTTTTGACACCCCGAATATATTCATTGGCGGTCATCGTTTTAAACCATTGAATCACCGTCGACAGCGACGACCCCGTAGGGGCAGACCGATGTGTCTGCCCTTGGTGGCATTTTGCAGGGTCTGGGTTGATACGCTGGGCAGTACAGGCCTGGTGGTCCGGATATACATTTTGGCCCTGGTCGCCTGTTTGATTGGGTCGGCCATGTTGACTCGGGCGGACATATTGACCAGGGCGGACACATTGACCAGGGCGGACACATAGGTCCGCCCCTACGATGATGATGATAAAATGGGTGTGGTTGGGCATGCAGATGAATTCGTCGCAACGAATGTCGGGGAATTTGTTCTCCAATTCGGAATACCATTGTCCAATCATAAGCCCCGCTTTATTTAAACGCATGATTGGGCGGGCGGGATGTTCATTTGGGGTTCCGGAAAAGATTTGCCCGAACAGGTATTCTTGGTTTTGCGTGCAAATGGTTACAAAATACGCACCGGCCTGCGCATAATCGTATCCGCGCAAACGGATGGAACGACGCCGGTTGATTTTCCCACTACCCGGTGCAATATCAACGGGTTCCATCATTTCCCTGCCAATGCCTGCATCAATTCCTGCTTCAGGGCAGCCTGGGCCGCCTGGAGTTGCCGCGTGATCTCCAGATATTCCTGCATCAGCTTTTCGGGGTCGCCGTTCTCCACCTTGACTTCATGGGGGTCCTTGCAGTCGATGTTGTAGTTGCGCGCAACGATTTCCTTGGCCGAGACTTTCCAGGCGTATTCGTTGGTTTTGCGCTTGTTCCACCATTTCTTTTCGCGATGGAACTCGGCGATGGTCAGGGGCTTGGAGCGGGAATAGGACTTGTAACCCTCGGGGTAGGGGTGCCCGAAAAACCAGACATCCTTGGTCGGTCCGCCCTTTCCAAGGAACAGAAGATTGGTGGCGATGCTGGTGTAGGGGCTGAAGACGCCCTTGGGCAGGCGGACGATGGTGTGGAGGTTGAATTCTTGAAGCAGCTCGCGCTTCAGCGTGGTCTTCACGCCCTCGCCGAACAGGAACCCGTCGGGAAGGACCACGGCGGCCCGGCCGGTGTCGTGCCTTAATAGGTGCATGATGAGCGCCAGGAACAGATCGGCGGTCTCACGGGTCTGGTATTTTTTGGGGAAGTTGTTCTCGATACCGTCCTCTTCCATGCCGCCAAAGGGCGGGTTGGTGATGATGATGTCCACCCGGGCCCTGGGGCCGTAGTCCTTGAGGGGGCGGCTCAGGGTGTTGTCATGGCGGATGTTGGTGGGCACGTCGATGCCGTGGAGCATCATGTCGGTCATGGCCAGCATGTGGGGCGGGGGTTTTTTCCCACTCCCTGGATGCATGCTTGCAGGGTTTTTAAATCCTCGGCCGTTTTTGCCTGATCTTTCAAATGTTCGATGGTGCTGGTCAAAAAGCCGCCGGTCCCTCAGGCGGGATCGAGCACGGTTTCCCCGAGGCGCGGATTCATAATGTCCGCCATAAACTGGGTGACCGCACGGGGGGTGTAGTATTCGCCGGCGTTGCCCGCCGATTGCAGGTCGGCGAGGATTTTTTCGTAGATATCGTTGAACAGATGCCGATCCGAGGCTTTGTTGAAGTCCACATCCTCTTCAATGGTATTGATCACCTGGCGAAGCAGCGTGCCGGATTTCATGTAATTGTAGGCGTCCTCAAAGACCGAACCGATCACCTTGCCGCGTTGCGGCACGCCCGCCGTGGTGGCGAGCTTTTTCAAAGCCGGAAAAAGGTTGTTGTTGACGAAGTCGATGAGCTCATCGCCGGTCATCCCCTCCGGGTCCTTGGCCCAGCTGGACCAGCGGAAACGGCTCTGGAGGGGGGATTTATAGGCATTCTCCGTGAGTTGCCACTCTTTCTCCTTGTCGTCGAAGATCTTGAGAAAGAGCAACCAGACGATCTGGCTGATCCGCTGGGCATCGCCATCGACGCCCACATCCTTTCGCATGATGTTCTGAATCGTTTTGATTAACGTAGTGATCGACACAGAATCCGCTCCAATAGGTTCGATTTACCCGCAGTAGAGCGCTTGCTCCAGTTCCCGCACCGCATCCTGATAGTCGTCCAACCCGCCGAAAGCGCCTATGATTTCCATGGGGGTGCCAAATTGCGTAAATGGCGTCACCGAGAGAATCCGCGGCGTTTCAATATGCACGACGCCTTCATCGGCGTATTTATCGAGCAACGCATCCAGGACGCGTTTTGCCGGACGGGAATTCGTCCAGACCGATTTCTCGCTCGATGACGCCGTCAGTGGCGATCTTGTTGTGAAACAGAAAGCCGTCCCCATTG
>JBJKPT010000254.1:0-2207 GCA_046706045.1 Desulfobacterales bacterium | reverse complement strand
AGCGGGCCCCCCACCGGGCCCTTTTCAAGGCCATGGGCTACACCGATGCGGAGATCGGCCGCCCCCTGGTCGGCATCGCCAACGCGGCCAACGCCATCATTCCAGGCCATGTCCATCTGGACCGGATCGCCTCGGCCGTCCGCGACGGGGTCCTGATGGCCGGCGGCACCCCCATCTCCTTCGGCGTCATCGGGGTTTGCGACGGGATTGCCATGAATCACGCCGGGATGAACTACTCCCTGGGAAGCCGGGAACTCATCGCCGACAGCATTGAAATCATGGCCCGGGCCCATGCCTTTGATGCGCTGGTCATGATCCCCAACTGCGACAAGATCGTGCCGGGCATGCTCATGGCCGCGGCCCGGCTGGATCTTCCCTGCGTGGTGGTCAGCGGCGGTCCCATGCTCACGGGCCACTACGCCGCGGCCGAGGGGAGCCGCCCCGTCGATCTGATCACGGTCTTTGAAGCCGTGGGCGCGGTCCGGGCCGGAAAGATGAGCGAAGCGGAGCTTTCCGCCATCGAAGAGGCCGCCTGCCCGACCTGCGGCTCCTGCGCCGGCATGTTCACGGCCAATTCCATGAACTGCCTGACCGAGGCCGAGGGCCTTGGGCTCCCGGGCAACGGCACGATTCCCGCGGTGATGGCCGAACGCGAGCGGCTGGCGAAAACCGCCGGCATGCAGGTGATGGCGCTTCTTTCGGCCGGAATCACCCCGAGTCGCATCCTCACCCCGGCCGCCTTTGAAAACGCCCTGTCCGTGGACATGGCGTTGGGCTGTTCCACCAACACCGTTCTCCACATGGCGGCCATCGCCCGCGAGGCCGGGGTCGATTTCGACCTGAACCGAATCAACGACGTGAGCGGCCGCACCCCTCACCTCTGCGCCATGAGTCCGGCCGGCCCGACCCACATGGAAGACCTCCACCGGGCCGGCGGCATCCAGGGGGTCATGAAGACCTTGGCCGAAAGCGACCGCCTGAACCTCGAGTGTCTGACCGTCACCGGCGCCACCCTGGGGGAAAACCTCGAAAACGCCCGGGTGTTCGATCGGGATGTCATCCGCACGCCGGCGACCGCCTACCATGCCCAGGGCGGGCTCGCCGTGCTCTTTGGAAACCTCGCCCCCGACGGATGCGTGGTCAAGCAATCCGCGGTCCGCCGCGAGATGCTTCGCCACCGCGGCCCGGCCCGGGTTTTTAACAGCGAAGAAGAGGCCACCAAAGCCATCCTCACCGGTGCGATCCAAAAGGGCGATGTCGTCGTCATCCGCTACGAGGGCCCCATGGGCGGACCCGGGATGCGGGAGATGCTCACCCCCACCTCGGCCATCGCCGGCATGGGACTGGACGCCGAGGTGGCCCTCGTCACCGACGGCCGCTTTTCCGGCGGCACCCGCGGGGCCGCCATCGGGCATGTATCCCCGGAGGCCATGGATGGCGGCCTCATCGCCGTTGTCGAGGAAGGGGACACCATCGCCATCGACATCCCCGGCCGGACCATCGCGCTCGCCGTGGACGAGGCGGTCGTCCGGACGCGCATGAGCGCCTGGAAGCCGCCGGCCCCCAAAATTCAGACCGGCTACATGGCCCGGTACGCCCGGTTGGTTTCCTCGGCCAGCACCGGCGCCGTGTTCCGGGACCGGTGAGCTTCGGGCGCACGCAACCGCGGGATGGATTTCTGGACGAAACGCCGGAGGACGCATCCATGGAAAAAACAGGCGCGCAGATTCTCATGGCCGCACTGCAGGCAGAAGGGGTCGATACCATCTTCGGGTTCCCCGGCGGCGCGGTGATCGACCTTTACGACGAACTGATCCGGACCGATATCCGCCACATCCTCGTCCGCCACGAACAGGGTGCGGTCCATGCCGCGGACGGTTACGCCCGGGTCACGGGAAAAGTGGGCGTGAGTCTGGTCACCTCGGGACCGGGGGCGACCAACACGGTCACCGGTATCGCGACGGCCTACATGGACTCGATCCCGCTGGTGGTCATCACCGGCCAAGTCCCCACCCGCTTGATCGGAAACGACGCCTTCCAGGAAGTCGACATCGTCGGGATCACCCGGCCGTGCACCAAGCACAACTACCTCGTCAAGGATGTCGCCGATCTCGGCCGCGTCCTGCACGAGGCTTTCTACGTGGCGCGCAGCGGCCGGCCCGGCCCGGTGGTGGTCGATCTGCCGAAGGACGTACTGTTCGCCTCCG
>JBJKPT010000253.1:0-6084 GCA_046706045.1 Desulfobacterales bacterium | reverse complement strand
AAGGATGTGACGGCCTGGACCGATTTGGGAGACCTTTACTTTGATGCGGGACGGGTCAACGATGCCATCGCCGCCTACCGGGCGTCCCTCGCCCTGAAGCCCGACCGCCCGGATGTTCTGACCGATCTCGGCGTCATGTACCGCCGGGCCGGCGAGCCGAAGAAGGCCCTGGAAATGTTTGACAAGGCCATCGCGATCGATCCCAAGCACGAAGTTTCCCGTTTCAACAAGGGCGTCGTGCTCCTGCACGACATGGGCGATTTCAAGGGTGCCCTGGCCGCCTGGGAAGGACTTCTCAAGGTGAATCCCTTTGCCGTGGCCCCGGACGGCGAGTCCGTGGCGGATCTCGTCCGGCAGATGAAAAAGCAAGAAGGCCGATAGGCCCCGGACCGGCGGCTTGCCCATCCTTTTCTCGGAGGTTGATTTGAACCGGTGATATGATATGTGTGGATCACTTTTTCATCTTCCATGCCGGAATTCTGGCCCGCGGCGGCGCCTTCTTCATCGGCATGGTGTCCGCCCTGCCGTTGGTGTTGGTGATTCCGGCCTCGATTTACGAGGAGAAAAGGCGTGTCAGAACCGCACCCGGCAAACGGTGTCGTCATCGATCGCTCATCGACAGGACCCTCAATGAAGTCGATTCTGCGTTTTCTCTACCAGCCTTACAAGTGGTTGATATTTTTTCCGGTTCTGATTATCGACACCATTCTCTGCGGTGTTTTCGCCATCCTCTTGGCTTTTGTCAGCCCGAAATGGGCAAGCCGCTTCGGTGTGATCTGGGCCCGCATCAACGTTTTTATCACGCCGATGGTTGTTCATGTCCAGGGCCGGGAGCACATCGTCCCGCGGCAATCCTACGTGATCGTTTCAAACCACCAGAGTCACTACGACATCTTCGTGCTCTACGGCTGGCTGGGGATCGACTTCAAGTGGATCATGAAGATGGAGCTTCGCAAGGTGCCGGTGCTCGGGCTGGCCTGTGACAAGATCGGGCACATCTACATCGACCGGAAAAACACCGAAGCCGCCGTTCGTACCATCCGCGAAGCCCGGCGGCGCATCGTGGACGGCACCTCGGTGATCTTTTTTCCCGAAGGCACCCGCAGTCGGACCGGGGCCCTGGGGACGTTCAAGAAGGGGGCGTTCAAAATGGCCCTGGATCTGAACATCCCGATCCTGCCGGTCACCATCACCGGCACCCGGGACATCCTGCCGCCCAAGACCCTGCAGCTTTTTCCGGGCAGGGCGCGGATGGTCATCCACAAGCCCGTCGAGGTGTCGGCCTATGACGAAAGCCGGATCCGGGAATTGATGGAGCGGTGCCGTCAGATCATCGATCCGGCCCGTCTGTCCGACTGAAATCCCATTTGCCATGAGAACGCGCCTTCCGGAATGGTTCCGGCGGCGACGTGATGCCGAGCCCTTATGGATACCGCTTCCGCCGTCACGGCCCTTATCCAGAGCGAAAAAATCAAAGCCGGCCTGATCTGGGCCGACCTCTTGGTGGAGCAATACGTGGGGATGGACACCCTCTCCCACCGGGGGGCGGTGGTGTCGTTGCGGACGCTTTTGGGGATGATCGGCCGGGAAGTGCTTCTGGGAACCCAGCTGGCCCCGAACCCGCGATGGACCGACGTGGAGACGCATCTGGACATGGCCCTGGTGATGGTGGATTCCAACGTCGTGGCCGAAGCAGGTTTTCACTTGGCTCGAGCCGTGGCCGCGGTCACCGGCATCGCGCAGGAGGCCATGGAAGTCCTGCGTCGCAGCGGGTTGATTTGAAGGCAATGGCGTCGATGTGCCGAGCATCGGTTCCGCAGCACCCCCCCAGGATTCGGATTCCGAACCGGCGGTGAAGCGCTATCATGGCCTCGGCGAATTCTTCCGGTTCGGAGGTGTCGAGGCTGGCAAGCCCGTCGAGTTCTTCCGGGCTTTTGGTGGAGGTATTCGCCTGGAGCCCGAGGAGACGAGCGCCCGGCCCTTCGCCACGGGCCGCTTCACTGTCCATGGCCCGGGCGAACACCGTGGGGTGCACGCAGTTGACCATGTAGCCGAGGGGTGGCCGATCGCTTGCGTCATCGATTCCCGAAACGGCATCCGTCAAGGGGGTTCCGTCAAGCAGGGACCCGTCCGGCCGGATCACGAAGCTCAGGATGTAGGGCACCCCGCACCCGGCCAGGGCCCTGGCCATGCCACGGGCCTCGGCGGCGGCCGGCAGGGTCGAGGCAATTATGAAATCCACGCCGCTTCCCGCCAGCGCCTCGGCCTGGGGCGGGTGATAGGCGGCGGCCGCCGCCGCGGAGAGGGATTGCTCCGGGCGGTAGGCATCCCCCCGGCAGCCCATCAGACCGCCAAGGAAGACGGACGCGGCGTATTCCCCGAACTCCGCGCGGATCGACACGAGAAAATCCACGTTGTCCCGAACGATCGTTTCCTTCCCGGAAAAGGCCGAGCGGGCGATCCGCTCCGGATTGGCCCGCCACGTGGGCGCAAGGACGAGGAAGGGCAGCGCGCAGCGCCGGCCCACGGCGATGTAATCCCGGTAGATCGCCCCCATGATCCCCCGGCCCCTGGGATCGTAGACCAGCCCGGCGTTGGCGATCAGGGGATCGAGGGAGACCGACCGATGCCGGCGGATCCGCTCCACCACGCCGCCTTCGGTGAGAACGATCCGGGAGGCGTCGAGGGTCTCTTTCTGAAGGCGGTGGAGAATCATGCCTTCTTTTTATCACGGGCTCCGTCGGTCCGCGAGCCCTGCGTGAAAGAAATCCTTCCCCGGGGGATTTATCGGTGGACACGCGCACGATCTTTCATCTACGGTGCCGGGGAAAAGCCCCGGGCCGCGGCCGCCGCCGGCCACCCCTGCCTCGGGGCCTGAATTCCAAGACATCGGGAAGCGACCGTCGAATGCCATCGCCTGAACGAAAAGCGCCGCGAAGACAAGGGGGCCTGCCCCGGGGGCTTTTCCGGGCCGCCGTGGCGGGGGTGCTCGTCTTTCTCGTCTCCTGCGGTGTCGTCCGTACCACCTACCACGTGACCGCCGACGCCCTGGAACTGACGGCCGGGACCCTGGGGCTTGCCTACAAGGTGACCAAGTTCACCGGCAAAACCGTGTACACCATCGGTAAATTCACCTTCACCGTGGTCATGGCGCCCCTGTCGTGGCCGTTGACCCACAGCGACTTGGAATCCATCGACGGGCTGCCGCCCAAGGAGGCGATCCGCGAGGGGCGTGTCAAGTCGTCGCCGTACGTCGTCAACGGAAGGCGCTACGTGCCGATGAGCGTCGAGGCGGCCCGAACCTACCGCCAGGAAGGGATCGCCTCCTGGTATGGGTACGAAACCTACCACCAGAAGGGCGGGCATATGACCGCCGACGGGGAGGCCTTCGATCCCAACGGGTTGACCGCTGCCCACAAATACCTTCCCCTGCCGACCTTCGTGCGGGTCACCAACCTGGAAAATCGCCGCGCGATCATCGTTCGGGTCAACGATCGCGGGCCTTTCGTCAACGGCCGGATCATCGATCTGAGCGCGGGCGCTGCCAAGAGACTCGGTTTCTACGCAAAGGGCACGGCCCGGGTGCTGGTGGAAACCGTGTCGCTCAAAGGCTGAGGCCGCCGGCTCGCCCTGTCCGACCGGATTCGGGGGCGTCTTTTCCGGGCGGATCGATCCTTCCGGCGATGTAGACGCCGTTGAAGATGGAACACTCGAACCCCTCCAGCCGGGGGTTGCCCTCGGAGGCGCTCAGGATGAGGTCGTTCAGGTCCTGGTAGATCAACCGGTCGGCGCCGATCCGGGCGGCCACCTCTTCTTCGCCGCGGTCGTGGGCGACCAGTTCCTCGGCCGTGGGCATGTCGATGCCGTAGACATTGGGAAACCGAACCGGTGGGGCCGCGGAGGCAAAGTAGACCTTGGCGGCCCCGGCGTTGCGCGCCATCTGGATGATCTGTTTGCTCGTCGTTCCCCGGACGATGGAGTCGTCGACCAGGAGCACGCGTTTGTTTTCGAATTCCTGACGGATGGGGTTCAACTTTCGACGCACCGAGATCTCCCGCTCCTGCTGATTGGGCATGATGAACGTCCGGTTGACATACCGGTTCTTGATCAGCGCCTCCCGGTAGGGGACCCCCAGGCGGTCGGCCAGCGCAAAGGCCGCGATCCGGCTGGTGTCCGGGACCGGGATGACCACATCGATGTCGTGGGGCCGCCATTGCCCCACGATTTTGGCGGCGAGCCGCTGCCCCATCCGGAGGCGGGCCTGGTAGACGGAGGTTCCGTCGATGATGGAATCCGGACGGGCCAGGTAGACGTACTCGAACAGGCAGGGCCTCAGTTGCGGGCGATCGACGCAGTCGCAGCGCATCAGGCGATGGTCTGCGTCGATGTAGAGCGCTTCGCCGGCGCCGATGTCCCCGATGCGGGCAAAGCCCAGGACGTCCAGCGCGCAGCTCTCCGAAGCGATCATGTATTCCGGACCCTTCGGCGTCAGCCGCTCCCCCACCACGGCCGGACGGATGCCGTGGGGATCCCGGAATCCCACCAGACCGTGGCCGTTGATCACCGCGACCACCGCATAACCGCCGCGGCACCGGCGATGGAGGCTGCGCACCGCCCTGAAAATTCCTTCGGCGGTGAGCCGGGGGCGGCAGTTCTTGTCCAGTTCGTGGGCGAACACGTTCAACAGGATTTCCGAATCCGAGTCGGTGTTGATGTGGCGCCGATCCACTTCAAAGAGTTCCTTTTTGAGCCGGGCCGCGTTGGTCAGGTTGCCGTTGTGGGCGAGGGCGATGCCGTAGGGAGAGTTGACGTAGAGCGGCTGGGCCTCGAGGTGGGTGCGGCCGCCGGCCGTGGGGTAGCGCACGTGGCCGATTCCCGTGGTCCCGACGAGACGGTCCAGGTCCCGCGCCGTGAGCGCATCCCGCACCAGGCCTTCGGCTTTCCGGATAGACATCCGGCCGTCGCCGCAGGTCGCCATTCCCGCGGCATCCTGCCCGCGGTGCTGCAGGATGCCGAGGGCCTCGTAGAGCTCCGGAGAAACAGGTGTGTAACCGGCAATTCCGATGATTCCGCACATCGTCCGGCCTCGTTTCAAGTCGTTGTGGCAAGGGGCGCCCCGGGGACAAAGATCGCCGGCCGTCCGAAACCTTGCGATCTGGATCCCGATGCGCATCTTTTTTCGAAGCATAGGACCGGTGTGCGAGGAATCAATACCGATGGCCGCCGCCCCACGATCCACGCTCGGGGCCTTGATTTTCCCCCCGCCGGCCTTACTTCCGTTTCTCAAAGCCTTGCGACCGCGGGAAAGGCCCTTTCCGTTTCTCCAAAGCTGACCGTCCACCGGGCGGCCTTCCGGGGGGCCGGCGGCGCATGGCATCGACGTTTCATAACAACAGAGAGGAGCCGCAACATGAAAAAACTGGCCTTCATCGTGGCGCTGGTAGGGCTTATCGGCGCCGGGAGCGCGCATGCTCAGGGATTCACCCTGAAGAGCCCGGTTGTGAGCGGACAGTTGCCGCTAGATCAGGTGTTTTCCGGGTTCGGTTGCCACGGAAAGAACATTTCCCCGTCCCTCGAGTGGGTCCACGCGCCCAAAAACACCAAGAGCTTCGCCGTCACCGCATACGACCCGGACGCCCCGACCGGGGGCGGATGGTGGCATTGGGTCATTTTCAACATCCCTTCCGGGGTCCACGAACTGCGAACCGATGCGGGGAATCTCAAGATGGGCCTGGCGCCCCAGGGCAGCGTTCAGAGCGTCACCAGCTACGGTGCGCCCGGATTCGGCGGCGCCTGCCCGCCGGCGGGAGACCCGCCCCACCGGTACGTCTTCACGGTATATGCGCTCGATGTGGCGAAGCTGGACCTAAACGCCGATGCGCCGCCGAACATGGTGGGATACTACCTGCACCAGCACATGATCGCCAGGGCGTCGCTGATCGCCTACTACGGACATTGATGGCCGAAGGGGCGAAGGCCCTCCGGGGAAGGATCAAAAATCAAAAGCCCCCTTTCCGCGTTGGCGGGGAAGGGGGCTTTTCTTTTTTTACTTTACCGAGTGGTCCCGGAATCGTTGAAAAAAGA
>JBJKPT010000252.1:0-2200 GCA_046706045.1 Desulfobacterales bacterium | reverse complement strand
GCCACAGCCGCTTGAGACGGCCAGGGTCTCGGCCAGGGTATGGTGATAAAAACGGGTCATGCAACAATTGTCCGCGCACCCCTCGCAGTGGAATCCGTACCGGTCGGGCGCCGCGGCGTAGGCGGCATCCATGGCCCCGTAAACGGCGGTGAGCCGGATGCGCCAGGGCTGCCAGGCATCCGTGGTACCGGCGTAGTGGCCGAGCACTTCGGGAAGGGTTGCCACGATCACACCATGGGGGAAGGGAAAAAGAGCCGTGCGTAGAGATCCAGCGCGTAGCGGTCGGTGATGCTGGCGATGAAGTCGCAGACGATGCGCTCCAGCGGCTCTCCGGTCTGCCGGGCGGACGGCAGCCGCATGGCCGCCAGTTCTTTTTCCAGCAGATCGTTGTTTTCGGAAAAAAAAGTGTACAATTCGGACAGGATCTTTTTTGCCTTGACGAACTCCTTGTGCACCCGATTGGATCGGTAGACGTTCCGGTATAAAAATTTGCGCAGGCCGATCATCGCCTCCATGACGTCGTCGCTCATTTGCAGGCACAATTCGCCGTTGACCGGCCGGCTGGAAAAGACGATGTCGTGGATCATGGTCGTGGCCCGCTGGGAGTGGGTCCGGCCGAGAACCTTGAGGCAGGATTCCGGCACCTGGTCCGCGGTGATCACCCGGCTGCGGATTGCGTCTTCCAGATCGTGGTTGAGGTAGGCCATGATGTCGGCAACCCGCACGATCTGTCCCTCCGCGGTGAGTGCTTTTTCCTCCGGCGTTTCCGGAAGGATCTTACCGAACCCCTTGGAGTGTTTCAGGATGCCGTCGCGCACCTCGAAGGTGAGGTTCAACCCCTGGCCGTCCTTTTCAAGCCGCTCGACGATGCGTAGACTCTGTTCGTTATGGGAAAAATCGGGGGAATAAATTTCCTTGAGGGCGGTCTCGCCGCTGTGGCCGAAGGGGGTGTGCCCAAGGTCGTGCCCCAGGGCCACGGCCTCGGCAAGGTCTTCGTTGAGCCGCATGCCCCGGGCGATGGTTCGGGCGACCTGTGCCACCTCCAGGGTATGGGTGAGCCGGGTGCGGTACTCGTCGCCCATGGGGGCGAGAAACACCTGGGTCTTGTATTTCAACCGCCGAAAGGCGTTGCAATACATGATGCGGTCACGGTCCCGCTGGAATTCCGTCCGGATCAGCGACGGCGGTTCGGGGAATTGACGACCCCGGGACGCCGCGCTCGGACAGCCGTAGGGGGAAAGAAATCCTTTTTCCCGTGCTTCGAAATCGTGGCGAATACCCATGGCGTTCTGTGTCGATGGTCCGTGTTTCCGGACCACGGGCCCGAAATAACCGAGAGCCGTACGAATCCCCGTTCATTTCAGCAGGGCTCTTCGGATCAAAGTATGGTAACCTAACGGCAGGTGCAAATGGTGTAAAGCGTTTTTTGCTGGATTCGGGTCGGATTTTTTTCGACCCGGTAGCCGGGATAAAAGGAAAGGATCTCTTCGCCTCATGAACGGCCATCACCTCGTCCTCGGCGAATTGACCGATGTCGTCACCGGCGAGGTGTTGCCGGATACCCTGGATGAACGCGACCGGCAACGGATCGCCCGGTTGCTCCTTTTTGAAAAGGGTTTCCGTCGGGAGGACATCGCGGTCCGCCGGCCGGTGCGCGTTTGTGTCGATACCGGAACGGCCGAGGTGCCGGTCGATTTTCTGATCCACTGCGCCGGCCGCATCGGCATGCTGATTCAGTACGGACCCGGATCGGTCACCACCCGGCAGCGCTCGGTGCTGGCCCTCTCCCGGCTGGTGGCGCCCTACCAGGTGCCGCTCGCGGTGGCCACCAACGGCCGGTCCGCCGACCTCCTCGACGGGTTCACGGGACGGGCGACCGCCATGCCGTTTTGCGAAATCCCCGACCGGGTGCGCCTGGAGGCGATCGCGGCCGCCGCTTCCCCGGCCCCGCTTTCAAAGAAGACCGTTGAAATGGCCACCCGTATTTTCTATGCCATGGAAGTCGATGGGGCCTGTCCCTGCGATACCACCATCTGCCGGATACCGCCGGCCGAGAAGAAGCCGTAGCGTCGGTGGAAACGGCATGGGCGAAAAGGGTGGCGTGGATATTCCGGAGATGAAGTACTGGGAAAGCCAACTCGATTATCAATTTTTTATGGGCGCCGCGCTGAAGCAGGCCCGGCAGGCCCTTTCCGCGGGG
>JBJKPT010000251.1:0-4443 GCA_046706045.1 Desulfobacterales bacterium | reverse complement strand
CAAAACAAGATCTACATCTTCCAGGGCCCCCACGGCAGCGGCAAGTCGACATTTCTCAACAACCTTCTAAAACGCTTCGAGGAATACGCGAACACCGAACAGGGGCAACGGCTGGAGACCGTGTGGCGCCTGCCCCGAAACCTCGTCGGTACGCGGGACGAGGTCTCCACCCTTTCGGTGATCGAAAAGCTCTTCGAATGGCAGCAGAACCAGGAGGACCAGCAGGTCGAAAAGCTGAAGCAGCGCACCCCCCTTGCCGATGAGGGCAGCTTCATCGAAGTGCCCTGCCCCAGCCACGACCATCCGCTGCTCATCATTCCGAAGGAGTTGCGCCGGACGTTTCTCGACGAACTGCTGGGGAACGACGAATTCAAGTGGAAGCTCTTCACCGACAAGGAATACGAATGGGTGTTCAAGCAAAACCCCTGCACCATCTGCACGTCCCTCTACAACGCCCTGATCGAAAAGCTCGGAAGACCACGCCGGGTGCTGGAAATGGTCTTTGCCCGGCCCTTCCAGTTCAACCGCCGGCTCGGCGAAGGTATCAGCGTTTTCAACCCAGGCGACCGGCCCCTGCGCCAGAACGTTCTCGCGAACGACATGCTCCAGCGCCGGATCAACGGCATTTTCCGCGACAGCAACCAGGTCAACTATATCTTCTCACGCTACGCGAAGACCAACAACGGCGTCTACCCCCTGATGGACGTCAAGACTCACAACGTCGAACGGCTGATCGAACTGCACAACATCATCAGCGAGGGGGTGCACAAGGTCGAAGACATCGAGGAAAATGTCAATTCCCTCTTTCTCGCCCTGATGAATCCGGAAGATAAAAAAAATATCGAAGGCATTCCCTCCTTCTCCGACCGGATCGAATTCATCAAAATTCCCTACGTGCTGGACCTCAACACCGAGGTGGAAATCTATCGGAACATCTTCGGCCGCCACATCGACGACAGTTTTCTGCCCCGGGTGCTGCACAACTTTGCCCGGGTCATCATCTCCTCGCGCCTGACACCGGAATCCGACGCCATGCTGGACTGGATCGGCAGGCCGACAAAATACGACCGGTACTGCGACAAGAATCTCCAGCTCCTGAAAATGGAAATCTATACGGGGCACATCCCCCCGTGGCTCACCGAGGAAGACCGGAAACGGCTGACCTCCAGCCGAAGAAAGCGGATCATCGGCGAATCGGAGACCGAGGGCGAAAGGGGATTTTCCGGCCGTGACTCCATAAAGATCTTCAACGACTTTTATTCGGCCTGGGCCAAGCCGGATAAACTCATCGACATGACGGCGCTCTGCAAGTTTTTCACGAAGATTCGAAAGGAATACGACGATCCGATTCCGGAGGGATTTCTCAACTCACTGTTGAAGCTGTACAACTACACCGTTCTGCAGGAGGTCAAAGAGGCGCTCTACTATTACAACGAAGCCCAGATCCGCCGGGAAATCCAGAATTACCTCTTCGCCATCAATTTCGAACTCGGTGCCGTGGAAACGTGCAGCTATACCGGTGATCGGCTCACCATCACCGCGGAGTTTCTCGAAGGGGTCGAAAGCAAGCTGTTGGCCCCTTCAGCCGGTAGGGCCGCACAGTTCGCTTTTCGTCGGGATACGCAGCACACCTACACGACCCGGACCCTGACCCAGGAGATTCTCGTGGAGGGAAAAACCATCGACGAGACCGATCTCTACAAAAGCCTGAACGAACGGTATGTTTACAACCTCAAGGAAAAAGTGCTCGATCCGCTGTTGTCCAACGAAAATTTCCGCCGCGCCATCAAGGATTTCGAAACGGAAGACTTCAAGGCTTACGACGCCAAGATCCGCCGGGGGGTGGAATTTCTCATCCACAACCTCTGCAACAAGCACGGCTACACCCAGCAAGGCGCGCGTGAGGTGAGCCTCTACGTCATCGATCAGCAGACCTCGGGGGAAACCCACTGCGAGCTGGAAGAAAGGGCCTGATCCGGAAACCTTCCGGATGGCCCCTCCCCAGCGCACTACCCATTGGTGCGTTCGAATTCTTTCATGAAGGCGATAAGGGCCCCAATGCCGGCAAGGGTCACGGCGTTGTAAATGGAGGCCCGGCATCCGCCCACGCTGCGATGGCCTTTCAGGCCCCCGAGCCCGTTTTCCAGGGCACCGGCCACGAACCGTTTTTCAAGGTCTTCCGTTGGCAGACGGAAGGTTACGTTCATCCGGCTTCGGCTGTCGACGGCCGCGGTGCCCCGGTAAAAATCGCTGCCGTCGATCAGGGCATAGAGTCGCCGGGCCTTCTCCTCGTTCAAAGCGGCCATCTTGTCGAGCCCCCCGATGGTCTCCTCCAGCCACTTCAGCACGAGTTGCACCATGTACACGGCGACGCACGGCGGGGTGTTGTACATGGAATTTTTCTCGGCAAAGGTCGTGTATTTGAGCATGCTCGGCTCGTTGGCGGGAACCCGGGCCAGGAGATCCTTGCGAAGAATCACCATGCAAACGCCGGCCGGGCCGATGTTTTTCTGCGCGCCGGCATAGATCATCCCGAACCGGGCGGTATCGATGGGCCGGCTCATGAAGTCCGAGGACATGTCGCAGACGATGGGCACGGCGCCGGTGTCCGGAAAATCGGCCCACTGGGTGCCCTTGATGGTATTGTTGGAGGTCAGGTGTGCGTAGACGGCGTCTCCGGCAAAGGCAATCCCCTTGGGGATATAGGAAAAATTGGCGTCTTCGGAAGAGGCGGCCACACGAACCGATTTGCCTAGGATCTTGGCCTCCTTGATGGCCTTGGTCGACCAGGTGCCCGTGTTGACGTAATCGGCGCTGTCGCCGTCACCGAGAAAATTCATGGGAATCATGCAAAACTGCATGGTGGCGCCGCCCTGGATGAAGAGCACCTCGAAATCATCCCCCAGGCCGATCAGGCGGCGGGTGCGGGCCACGGCGTCATTGATCACCGCATCGAAGGCTTTCGAACGGTGGCTGATCTCCGCGATGGACATGCCGGAACCGGCGTAATTCAAGAAGGATGCCTGGATTTCTTCGAGAACAGGCAGGGGCAGTGCGGCGGGGCCGGCGTTGAAATTGTGGATGCGGTCGGTTGTCATGCTTGCCTCCAATACACCGTTTGACTAGAAAATGAGCTCAAATTCAAAGGGGTTAACGAATACCGGCGAAGAACTTTTCCAGATTCCCGGTGCCTTGTCAACGAGAATCTGAGCGGTCCGTGGTTATTGACATTGCGGCGCGGCCTGCCGTAAATAGGTGTTCATCCCGGAATGGCCCTTTTGCGCGATTTCCGCGTCGGCCGATCGATCGGAATACTTGAAATCGCCAAAGCGATGGCTCCGGTTCCAATCCTCCGTCCGCCTGGAACTCACGCAAAATTGCCGATCCCGGGATGAAGACGAAATCGTGCCTGAACCTTCAATCCCGATCCACGGACGCGACCATGAAAGCACTGCACTACCCCTCGCCATCGGCGGAAAAACGTGTGAACGCCATCGCCAATCGGCGCCGGACATTTCGCAAATCGGACATCGCGGCCGTCGGCCGGATCGTCGAAGACGTCCGCCGCAACGGGGATGCGGCCCTGATCGCCTACTCCGGGCGGTTCGATGCGCCGGGGATGGGCGTGGCCGACCTTAAGGTCACCGATGCGGAAATGGCTGCGGCCCAAAAAGCGGTGGATGGCGACTTTGTCCGGGCACTGGACCGGGCCGCGCGCCAGATCCGGGAATTCCATGCCCGGCAGCGGCCCAATTCCTGGATCAGCACCGACCGGCCCGGCACCCTCCTGGGCCAGATGGTTCATCCGGTCCGCACCGCAGGGATCTACGTGCCCGGCGCCAGGGGCGGCACCACGCCGCTGGTGTCCACGGTGCTGATGGGCGCCATCCCGGCCGCGATCGCCGGGGTGGAGCGAATCGTCATGGTCACCCCGCCCAGAAATGACGGCACGCTCAACCCCCATCTATTGGTTGCGGCGGCCGCCGTCGGGGTCACGGACATCTTCAAAATCGGCAGCGCCTGGGCCATTGCGGCCCTGGCCCACGGCACCGATACCGTGCCGCGCACCGACGTCATCGTCGGCCCCGGAAACATCTACGTCACCATCGCCAAAAAAATCGTCTCCGGAACGGTGGGCATCGACATGGTGGCCGGTCCCAGTGAAATCCTGATCATCGCCGACCGGAGCGCCAACCCGGACTACCTTGCCGCCGACATGCTCTCCCAGGCGGAACACGACGCGCTGGCCTCCGCCGTCCTGGTCACCGATCACCGGCCCATGGCCGTTGCCGTGGCCGCGGCCCTTGAAGCGCAGTTGCCCGGGTTGCCCCGGCAGGTTGTGGCCAGGGAATCCCTGAACCGATACGGCCTGTTGCTGAGCGTCCCCGACATCGCCACGGCGGTCGATGTGGCCAACCGGTTGGCGCCGGAGCATCTGGAGCT